>JAQVYZ010000151.1 GCA_028708485.1 Caldisericia bacterium
CGTGGATTGGGCACCTGGAGTGTGGACAGCATTAGGTGTACCGCCCATATCTTTTGCTTTGGCTGCATAAGGCATTAAATATGAATTTGCGGAATCGCCCGGGGCATACCTTCCCCAGAAATTCGTCCCTCTTTTTTCCCACGGGAAGCTTCGGGTATCTTCACAAGGGTCAGAACCGCAGAATGAAAAATCAGCATCGGAACATCCGATTACCTTGTATTCCTTTGTGGAATGCACCGGATAAAACCGTAAGGCAATCATGGTACCCTTTTTGTTGACTGTGGCCCCTTGTGTATTTGAGCCCAATATAGGCAGGTTTCCAGAGGGAACCATACCAATAAAGAATAAAGCAATAACCAACAAACTCAGTAACTTTCTCATCGCTTCTCTCCTTTACTCAAGGAAGATTTCAACCTTCAAATCCATATAATTAAACCAGCAATTACTCATTATTTTTTCATTTTTTTTTAAAAAGTCAAGAAAATGAATTTTTTATCTATTTCCTGACAATCAGTATTTTTTCCCCATTTACCACACTAATTTTAAACGATTTGAAAATGAAAAGAAGGTCTCCCAATATACGATAGACCGAATCCAGCATGAAAAATTTTTTCGAGAGTGAATTTTTTTTTGCAGACGAAACCGAATCGAAGAAAAATCCAGGGAAGAGGGAGTAGGGGAGCCAAACTGCACCAATCCATATTCTTTCCGCTGAATCCAGAGGGTTCCGTTTGTCAGTATCGGGGTTGAGGCGCCTTTCATGATCTCCCTTGATTCTTCCTTTCCGGGTAATGGCAAGGGAAATCCTCTTACCAGATTACCGGAATCGGCATGCAATGCGTAGAGTTTACCTCTCAGAGAGCCGGCATAGACTAAAAATGCGGTAGGAGTTCTGATAATCGTAGGCTGAGAGAGAAATATGTCATCTCGGGACGGATAGCTCCATCGAATATACCCCCTGGACAAATCTATCGAGAGGATTCTGTTATAATCAGCCACTACTACGATACCGGATTCGATATCGCCATAGACGGAGGGGTTGGATTGAAAAAAACAGTGCGATTTACACCATAACCGACGAACGGTCCATATAATCTCATCCTTCATCCCATCCCGGCATATGATATCGTCTTCTGTCGATTGAATCCAATGGAGTCTTCCCTGAAAAGCGATCACAGTGGAGGCAGAACCGGGTATGCCATATTTGAAAATCACTTCTCCGTCACGTAATCGAATCACTTTTGATCCGCAAAATAGATACTTCTCTCCATCCCAGCTTTGTAAAGCGATATTTTTTGAATCCACCGGCTCTTTGAAGCGGATATTCTCCTCAGGCATCGAAAAAACAGTCAATTGGTTATGACCATCTACCCAAATCAAGTCAAAGCCTGTAGCATTTGAGCATTTGAAAAAACTGCCGCCTGTCGAATTGGTATCCATAGCTAATGTCCGGGGAGGAAAAGAATACTCTTTTAAATCCGGTGAAACGGATACCTCAACCAAATTACGACCGGTGATCGCCCATACCGTATAATGACCGTCTTGATGCTGTTCCAGAATCGGTTCTGTATAAATCATACCACTGAGCCAGATGGAAAGTCTTTCTTTGAGCTGATCATCCAGAATCGATAAATAACTTATATATCTAGGGATTGCCCCAAAGGTCTGACCAGTGATGTTATCCACCCAAATTATCGGATTCAATAAAGGCTGCTGGTCATTATAATGAGGAATCCCCATATTCAGTGTTTTTTTCTGAGAAAAATCCGGTAAGGTATTCATATCTCTTTTATCCGATTGGTTGGAATAGGGTGGTTCCATCACAGTTTCATCACGTGATACACCACTGTGCCTGGATTCATTGGAGGCAAATGGATTGTCCCGAACAGGTTTGCCAATCATAATAAATCCGGAAGCCCCCAGGTTTACCAATACAGCCCCATGAATGAACGCGCTGGATATCCTGTGCAGAGATGTCCACTCAGGAATGATCTTGGATAAAAGGCGTGGATAGGGATAAGACAGCTTTCGAATACCCTTCTCTACCACCATCCACTCTAATTTTTCATTCAGGATGAGATAACTGGGTTCCTGTTCGAGATGTAACGCATAAAAGGCTAAACAACGCTGAAGCGGTATCGCCAGCCAGGTATCTTTTCGGGAGCTTTGATCCAAATCGGAGGAAAAAAATCCCGCTGTACTATCTTTGGTTTTTACGATCACCGATACGGAAAGAGAAGCAGGTTCAAACACGACCGGGCTGATAGGATGACCCGGGAGGATTTTGCTTTTATAAATAAGCCCTGTAGTCGCCTGAACCAAAAGTATATAAGCCTTCTCGGTCTTATCCGTCACTGCCACCAACCAAGGATTCCCGTCTCTGACCAATAGGGCTAGATCCTGAGACAACTCTCCTTGTGTATTTATCTCCCAAACCATATCGCCTAAGAGGTTAGAGCATAATATTCTTCCTGAATGAAAAGGCTGTATGATGCATTTTTGATTCCCTACCTGCACCAGAAAAGGGGAAAGATCGCTATACGCTTCTTCCTTTCTTTCCATCACTATTTTCCAATGCAATACATCCCAACAAAAAAGTTTTTTCTCTGATTTATACACCATCAGTATCTCTTCTGTGGTTTCCAGTATCTGAAGTGGACTTTGAATCACATCCTCAAGAGATATCCTTCTTTCTTCTCGTCCTGTTTCCATATCAAGCTGATACAGCCATTTTCTGTCGGTTGAAAATAACAGGTAGATCTTGTTTTTATACCGATAAGTAGCCAGTGTGCTGACAATATTCTCAGCGACCGGAAGCTGTTTCGACCATTTTATATAAGCCTTCTCGGTATTCCAGGCAATGATATTGCCAAAATAGGTCACTAACATAACAATTGGTTCTCCCTGGATAAACTCAAATACAGGAGGTAAAGGACATAATGATTCCTGAAAACGATTGGTAATGGTGGTATCAACCGGATACCGACAAGAAGGATAATACCGGGTATGATAGTCATAACCTCTTTGGTAAACGGCAGTACTCGCCCTGTTTAATTCAGACATAGCTGGATTCCAACACAAAGAGGTTACAGTACTATAATCCGATGAAAGAGGATAGCCGGGATAAGTCCTTTTATTGGCTGAATAGCCGACAGGCATTTGCTCCAACGATAATAATTCTGCAGAAGGAGGTATTCTGCACTCCATTTTTTGAGGAAATGATTGGATAAAGGTATTCTTATCTATTTCGATCTGCAGGTTACTCTCCCTCTGTTTTTCAGATGGCAATTGGGTAATTTTAGCTCGGTACTGATCGGAATACTCGAGTTGAAAGGGCAATGCTATCCATACCAGCATGAAAATGGATAGCTGATGGAAGTAAGTTTTTTTCTTCATACTCCTTACTTTTTCGGCAACCATTCCTTTAATTGTAAGGCTGTAACATTGTCAGCATTCAATTTAAGGGCGATACCGGCGCATTCTTCTGCTTCCTTGTAATTGCCATACTGCAGATAAGCCATTCCTTTTTCCGCATTGAACTGGCTTTGCATAAATCCCTCTGGTGTACTTTCCGGTAAGAATTCATGCACCGCTTCTTGAAGAATCGTATCTGCCATCGCTTCGTTCTTATTCTGTAAAAAGGCATACGCCAGAAGCGCTTTTCCGCGATAAATGGGTAATTTTCTATCCACACCGGAGTCCGGCAGTTGGGAAACCATGGCGTAATATTGTGTAGTCGCTTGGTCA
>JAQVYZ010000152.1 GCA_028708485.1 Caldisericia bacterium
CACGTTTTTTTAGCCCATTCATCCATCCATTCAAAAATAGCTCCTCCCATGTACTTCTCTTGCCTGATTGCTTTCATCATTCGTACTATGCCATTCCCCTGCTGCTCTTCCGTCAGAGATCCATGATGCAACCCATCGGGATTGCTATGGGCATTCCCCATTCCGTTGGCGAGGCCGAATTCTCCTACAAACGCAGGGTATTTGCTGTGTACAGCCATGAAATCCTTCAGGTACCCGCCATACATAAATCTTCCCTTTGCATCTCGGTAAGCTTTGTACTTTGAATCATTATTCATAAAATCAGGGTAGTTCGGGTAAATATGGTAAGATCCGAAGAATCCGCACTTCAACTCACTCGTGGTTTCGATATGGTTGATATTAATACTGGTCAGGTCATTAAACTGGTTGGATTTATCGGTTAGTTCTTCCCACTCCGAATCATGATTCAGTATGTCCATAGTTGGCCAGCTCACAATGGAGGTAGGTCTGCTCCATCCATATTTCTCCATCTCGTATTTCACAGCAGCATCACAGGATTCAGCCAACCACCCCTCGGTAGGCGAAGCACCCTTCAAAGTTTGGAAGTACTTCCCCTGAAACGAGTACCCTTTGTTGAGGAGATCATTCGCCTGCACTTCTTTGGCTTCTAATTCTCTGCCTACCAAAAAGGCAATCACATACGGAGATACATCTGCTTGATAGATTCCCCAGGCTCTTCCTTTTCTCTCCTCAATCACCACATTTCCATGAATCGCGTCCACACCGTATTCGATCTCCTTTTGGAACCCTTTGTTATAGGCTTCGTCAAGGTAATCATCGTTTGGTGGGTGTTCTTCCGGCCAGATTCCCTGCATCAACCAAATCGGTTTGGTCGGATTGGCTTCGTTATATAGGTACAATGCCTGGTAGAAAGAAGGATCCATCAACGTGTAAACTCGAATGGCGTTGCAGTTCATTTGCCCGATCAAAGTCAACCAGCGAGTATACGTTGACAGGTCTTTTGGAAACTCTGTAAACCACTTTCCAGGTTCCGCCATACCCATATTGATTGCTTTGAGAAAAATAGGTTTCCATTGGTTGTCTATATAAACCTTGAGTTGTTTTCCCTCGATTCGACTGGTCATATCTATAGAATTTTCTTGATAAGCCTGGACAATCGGTTTGGTTGCAACAGGATTTTTATCTCGCAATGAAATATCACTTAATATCTTCTTCATCAGAGGCAAATAAACTCGCCAATAAAAATAACCCGCCTCCCCTTTAAAATTCAGAGATAGCCACCGACGCAACCAATGAGATCCGGCAATGGCATAAAAACTCGGCACCGATTCTTGATCAGACATATCACCCGCCAAATAATAGGTGGTGTGATCCTTAGCTTTCTTTCGCACTACTGCAGGGAAAACACTGGGGAGACCTACTTTCTCCAATTTTTTCTTACCTTCATCGGTCAGATCGAAATGAAACTTGGCACACACTTCTGTGTCTGGCTCTGCATCAATAAAATCAAACCAGTAGTAATAAGGAATTTTCATGGAATTGCCAAACTCTTTTTGATACGAAGGCTCATACTTCATCCTCAATTCCTTGCTGCCAAAATCCTTATGCTGTTCGAGCACGATGATCTGATCCCAATCTGAGGCAATTACATAGCCTGGTCCTTTAAATTCCCACTTCTTTCCGCTTTGTTCCTCATAGTTTCGTATCATCCAGAGGGCTACTTCTTTATTCCTGTCCAAGTCAAAAAAATACCGGCCCATCCATTTTCGCCATTTTACACCAAGGATCTGTTCCATCTGGCGGCGGTTATCCTCTGTGGTGGGACTGTTAAACGTGTTCCACTCCGCAATCAGCGTGGTGTTATTGTGTAAAGAGGTTTTTAACTTAAATATATCTTCTTGGGAAATCCCTCCAAAAAATTTCTCGGATCTCTCTCCGGTAAAGACATCGTTTAAATCTCTATCTCCGGTCATGAGCTGTTTATCGTCTTTCTCCAGCATATACTCCTGGCGATACACGCCATACGCATCTGTGATAAAAATCAAATCGGGATTTTCCGGAGCGGCTTTGTAAAATTCCACGATATCATACTTTTCTTTTGTTTTTGGGAAGAATCCGTAATAATCCCGGTTGTATAAAAAAATCTCATTTTTTTTATTATTATATATTTTAAAGTAGTTTAACGCCCAGACCAATCCTTTATGCTCCCGGTAGGTTCTGTTGGGAACTGTTTTGTCCAGTAACCACACGTTCATTACCTTGGATGGGCTCATATACCAGATAAGGACAGGTAAAGAAATAAAAAATAATACGATAACCACTTTTAGGATGATATTCCGTGGTACTGCAAACAGCTCTCGATTGGCTCCTTTTCCCATTCTCAGCTCCTTCCGCTATTATAAGGGGGTTTTTCTTTTTGCAACCGTTTCCCCGACCATATATCCGGTGCTAAATGCGATCTGCAGATTGTACCCGCCGGTCTTGCCATGACAATCCAGTACTTCACCGGCAAAAAACAATCCGGGTGCGAGTTTGGATTCAAAGGTCTGGGGATCAATCTCCTGCATGCTGACCCCCCCTAGCGTGATCATCGCGTGATCCCACCCTTTTTTCTGGGTGCAACGGAATCGAATCGATATGTCGCTCCCAATCTTTTCTTGTTCTGCGAGGGTAGTGGCAAAAAACTGGAGAAAACGCTTCGGGAAAGTGGTTGCATAATCTTTGGGCAAGGTGAACACAAGCTCCACCGGGAAATCATATTCCAGCAAATACAAAGAGGCATCCAGGATAAGCGGTCCCGACACACCGTCATGAGTGAACAGCATCTCCCCTTTATGGGAAAATTTCAATTTGCCAGAATGAGTAAAACACTGCAACCCCACCCTTTGCAAGCTGATGCCAGCTAATTCTCCCGAAGCCAGAAAGGGGGATTCCAAAGGCACCAAACCAGGCTCCACCGGGTAGATCGTGTGCCCGAACAATCCGGCAAACTTATACCCGTCTCCGCTCGATCCGGTCCCCGGGTAAGTCGATCCGCCTGTGCTGATCAAGACATGTTTCGCCCGGAAATTCCCGTCTGCAGAGTGGATGGTATAATACCCCGGTGTCTTATCAAGATTCAACACTTTCGAGCGTACCACCTCGACACCGTAAATCTTCAGAGCTCTCGTCATGACAACTTGTATCTCCCTGGCTTGCTGGGAGACCGGGAAATATTTACCGTTGGCATCTTCGACCAAGGATACCCCTAACTGCTCGAAAAAAGCGATCAATTCTGGTGAATGAAACCGATGAAACGCCTTGAACAAGCATTTTCCGGAATAGGGAATATGCTCGATCAGCTCCTCCGGAGTACCGGCATGCGTCAGGTTGCAACGCCCTCCCCCAGTGAGGAGGAGTTTCTTCCCAAGCATACTGTTCTTGTCAATCATCAGGACAGACACGCCATGTTGTGCAGCCGTAATCGCCGCCATCATTCCGGCCGGTCCGCCTCCCACTACCACTAAATCATAGACATTGTCATTGTTGTCCGGCATGTTTTAATTGCTCCAATATAGATTCATATTCTTCTGCCAGGTCTCGGGAGGATCTCCCCGCTTTCTTCTGCGCCATGGGCGTTTTTTTCCTTTCCAGTCTCTCAAGAATCTCTATAGCAAGCGACTTCAAGGGCTCCGAAGCGGTTCTGGCAACAAAATCTTCCAATAGGTTCTCCACCGGTGCGCCACCTACCCTACCTAATCCTTCC
>JAQVYZ010000153.1 GCA_028708485.1 Caldisericia bacterium
AGGCGTTCTACCGCTGAACTATCCGCCCTTACTTACTGCCGAGAGTGGGAATCGAACCCACATGGATTGCTCCATACGCCCCTCAAACGTACGCGTCTGCCAATTTCGCCATCTCGGCATATGATACTGAAATTTTTCTTATTTTCAAGACTGCCTTAAAATGGCTAGAATAAACGAAGAGAGAGCAAAAAACACTGCAGACCAGGCAACGACTCTATCCAGAAAAGCGTCTATCGGTTTACGGGCACGAAATACTGTTGCATTACCTGAAATTGCACCTAAACCAGTCGCTTTTGGGGAATGAAATAAATAGCCAACAATGATGCCAAGGGCTGCAAAAAACAATACCAGCGTAGCAATAGTACGTACAAGCCCAACATTCATATATATAAAATCCTTTCCACTATCCTTAAAAAAGATTGCAAAAATAGGATAACGAAATTAAAATGAAATGCAAGGTGGTACCCGGAAAGGGGCTATACTTCATTGGAAAGGTTGGTGTAAGCCCGACACTGTGAAAGGTCGGAGCTATAAAATGGAACAAAAATCTGTTTCTCAGCATGAAAAAATTCGTAAAATTACTTTCGGTGCAATCTTAATTGCCATTAGTCTTGTCTTGGGCATGACTGGATGGGGATTTATTCCACTCCCACTACCCATTGCCGGTGCTACGATTTTTCATATACCGGTCATTTTGGCTGGTATATTAGCGGGGCCTGAGATTGGCTTTATAACAGGATTAGTATTCGGATTATTTGCTTTTATGAAATACAGTTCCGCGTTTCCCTGGTTTGCTTTGATTCCTGCAAGGCCTTTTATCGGAGTTACTTCTTATTATGTTTTTGAATTATTTTACAAGCTATTGAACCGCCAGAAGGGAAAATCTCCTTTTAATCTTACCTTACCTGCTGCATTGGGAGGAATCACTGGTTCCTTAACCAATTCAATTGGGACATTGGGTTTGGGCTATTTCTTTAAGGTTTTCGGTAAAACTATTGAAGTCAACAGAGCAGCTATCATCAGCTCAATACCTGTTGTGATCTTGGAAGCTATTTTAGCAGCCATTTTATTGCCGATTCTTGTCATTCCCTTGTATCATTATATTCATTCAAAACAGAAAAATCATGATTCTGCTGATTGATGTAGGCAACTCCAACATTAAGTTTGGTTTTTATGAGGGAAGACAGCTGGTTTCCTATTTCAAGATGGCTACTGACAGAGGCAAAACCGGGGATGAATATTTCCTGTTCATTGATTCCTTTGCCAGAAAAGAGCAGATCGACTTGACTAAACTTTCAGGAGTGGTCATCTGCTCAGTAGTACCAACTTTGGATCCAGTATTCAGCTCCTTATCTCTGCGCTATTTCAACATGAAACCTCTTTTTGTTGAGTCTGGCATCAGAACCGGTTTGTCCATCTTTACGGAAAATCCCAAAGAGGTGGGTGCAGATATTGTAGCAGGGGCAGTGGCGTGTATTCA
The DNA here is from genome assembly GCA_028708485.1 of Caldisericia bacterium. Lineage (GTDB taxonomy): Bacteria > Caldisericota > Caldisericia > UBA6126 > UBA6126 > UBA6126. The sequence continues at coordinate 1,481 of JAQVYZ010000153.1, forward strand.
TTTGTACTCACTTCCCTGTATTATTGTCAGTTTTGGGACAGCCACTGTGTTTACCGGTATCTCCTCCAAAAAAGAATTATTAGGAGTGGCAATTGCTCCCGGTATTGTCAGTTCTGCAGAGGCATTATTCAAAAACACTTCCAAATTACCCCGAATCGATGTGAAGAATCCACAAACTTTTTTAGGAAAAAACACAAACCATTCTTTACAGGCTGGGTTTTTTTACGGCTTTCAGGGAATGATCCAGCATATTATCAATGGTTTCAAAGCGGAAATGGCTCCGGAAAACCCTAAAGTGATTACTACCGGTGGCTTATGTTCTATATATTCCGGACAGCTATCGGTCATCGATGAAGTAGATCCATACCTGAATCTCAAAGGACTCGCCATTATCTATGAAAAAAACACTGACTATTGGCAACATTCAAGTACCTAACCAACTGATCCTGGCTCCCATGGCCGGGTATACGGACTCTCCCTACCGCCGGTGCTGTAAGAAATTCGGCGTAGGTTTGCTGTATACAGAGGTCATTTCAAGCCTCGGTCTCGTGTTCGGGAATAAAAAAACCTTTGAGATGATAAAATTTCATCCTGATGAACACCCGATCTCTCTCCAATTGTTCGGTAATTCACCGGATAAAATGGCAGAGGCTGCCAAAGCAGGAGAGCAGTTTGGTTTTGACATGATTGATCTCAATTTAGGCTGTCCTGCTCCAAAAATAGTCAAAAACGGAGCTGGTGGGGAATTACTCAAGGATCCGATGAAATTACCGGAACTTTTCCGGACGGTGGTCAATTCAGTTTCCATTCCTGTGACCATTAAAATGCGCATTGGTTATCAACCGGAAGCCAATGTGGTCAAAGAAGTCGTAAAAATGGCAGAAGAAACCGGTATCCAAGCCATTGCCATCCATGGCAGTACGGTGATCCAGAATTCGCTTGGTTCCAGACAATGGGAACCTATCCGGGAGGCAAAAGAATCAGTGTCTATCCCGATATTAGCTAACGGCGGCATTAAAAAACCATCCGATATCCTGACATTGTTGGAAGAAACAAAAGCGGACGGGGTGATGATCGGGAGAGCAGCCTTAGGAAGACCTTGGTTTTTCAGAGATTGCCTCGCGATCCTTGAGGGAAAAGATCCCTATACGATAGACCACCAAGCGATTGAACCCAATGAGATGTTTTCTGTGATTCAACAACAGATAGAATGGATGCTTGAATGTAAAGGCGAAGTGCTCACGATCCGGGAAATGCGCACTCATCTGCATCATTATTTAAAAGGATTTCCAGAATCCAGCCAAGTCAAGGACAAAATCAATAAAACCAAAAACCTGGAAGAATTAAGAAATATTCTAAGAACCTATAAAAATACCTTTTTTGCATTATAATTTGTGTGGTACATGATATAGAAATATAGTGGGGTTAATATGAAGCATGTGATGAGTATTAGTCTTGGTTCAACCAAGCGAAACCATCGTGCTGAGATGAATATTTTTGGTGAATCTTTCCTATTGGAACGAGTAGGAACAGATGGTGACGCAAAAAAAATGAAATCGCTTTTTGAAGAAAACGATGGTAAAGTAGATGCTTTTGGTTTGGGCGGTTTTGACCTTTACCTTTGTTACAAAAAAAATCAATATGTATTTAGAGATGCGTATCGAACAATCAAAAATGTAAAGATTACGCCTGTAGCAGACGGAACCGGAGTGAAAAGAACACTCGAAGCAGTATCGGTGAAATACCTTCAGGATCATGGTTATATCAATCCATCCATGAAAGTATTGATTCCTTCTGCGATATCCAGATATTTTCTGTACAATGCTTTTAATACACTCGGGTATTTTGTTAAATGGGGCGACTTGGCTTTTTCCTTGGGAATTGGCAAAAAAGCCTATTCGAGTGAACGCTTGATGGATTTTCTTGCGTATCCGTTGCTTCCCCTTATGGTGAAACTGCCATTCTCATGGTTGTATCCTGTCGGTGAATCACAAGACCATATCGTGTCCAATTTTAACGAGATGTACCATGAAGCCGATATCATCGCCGGAGATTTCCACTATATCTTTAAGCATCTTCCCCCGGACCTGACAAATAAGATCATCCTGACAAACACACTCACTGCCGATGAAATTGTGATCCTGAAGGAACGGAATGTTAAAATCATCGCCACCACTACTCCGGAATTCAACGGGCGCTCATTCGCCACCAATGTGATTGAAGCTTTCGCCTGTGCGATGCTGCAAAAAAAACCGGG
>JAQVYZ010000154.1 GCA_028708485.1 Caldisericia bacterium
AGCTGTTAAAATCATGATCAACACAGATAATCCTATCCATTGGGTGTGTTTATAAAGTAAAAACTGAAATGTTCTTCCTTTAGAATGTGGAACAATGAGTATTTTGCCGATGGTTTTTACTTTACTTCTGCTCATTATCTGGCTCTCGCTTTTTCGATAGCATGGTTTACCTCTTCCGGATCAACTTTCACATTGTTATAGATAATCTCATAATGTACATGTGATTCTGTAGCAGTCCCGGAATGTCCTGCCTTCGCGATGATATCCCCTCGTCTGACGGTATCACCGACATCTACTAATAACTCTGAACAATGAGCATACAATGACTCTATTCCGTTCCGATGGTAGATCTTGATCATATATCCGTATCCGCCACTCCAGCCAGCTTCAACGACTCTGCCATCTCCGGTGGCTTTTAATCCATGACCATAAGGGACAGATATATCCACACCTGTATGGAAATCAGGTGTACCAAAAACCGGATGCCTTCGCCATCCAAACCCGGGGCTAATATTATACGCTTTACCATAGGGATACCCTATCGGCATTTTTTTCTGTTCCGCGATAAAATCATTCACAGCAAGTGAATAAATCTCTAAGTTGCGAGTGATTCCTTTAAGGGATTTATTTTGTAGGGATACTACATCTTTAAGCTCATAAATTGCGGCAGGATTTAAAGTCAGATTTACAGAAGACAAACGTTGATTTTTGGTGTTGACAGCATACTGGTATTTACTCTCTCTCAAAGAGAGTTTTTTTCTTGTTTCCTGGTCCATGTTCGCAATGCCAGAAGTCATATCCTTATTCGATTGGTGAATAGTATTAATTGCTGTTAAGGTATCCTGAACGACGGATAGTTCCTCGGAAAGCAGTTGCTGTTTTTCTTCTTCAGAAAAACTGGAAACGGCGATATAGTTTAGTTTTACCTGATGGAGTCTGGAAAAGAACTGAAAAGAAAAAAAGAGCAAAGTAAACAATGATATACAAAGCAGATATATAAACAAAGGCGAAATCCGCAATGTCTTTGTTTTGCCCCGTGAAGGGATAAATACAATAGATATACCTTTACTCTTTGTCTGCATTCCCCTCAATCTTTCTATTCAAAAAGTCTAGATAAAAGCCTAAAACAGAGAAACAAAAAGTCAAGGTTTTTTAAAAAAAACCAAATACCTTGACTTTTTTATTTGAGTTTTTTAATCTTCCATCTTGATGCATTCCAAAGGACACGCATCAGCGCAAGCAGCACATCCAGTGCAAGTATCAGGGCGTACTAAACTGGAGACGTCATCTACTAATTCCAAAGAATTCGTAGGGCAAGAATCTACACAAATTCCGCATCCAGTGCAACAATCCTTGTCAATTTTCGGTTTGGCCATTTTATTCCTCCCATTTATATTAGTGGTATTTATACCTTGTTTATTTTCTTTTTTCAATAGAGTGTCTGAATGCTTCGATAAATAGTCTTCTATGGCTTTATGTAATGCATCCGCACCTAAATTGGAACAATGGTGTTTCTGTTCCGGTAAACCTCCCAAGGCTTCCGCTACCATATTATTGGTAAGATGACTCGCTTCTTCGAGTGTTTTCCCTATGGCTAATTCTGAAATCATGGAGGAGACAGCGATAGCTGCGCCACATCCAAAAGTTTGGTATTTTACATCGGTAATGGTGTTATCCTTCACTTTGATATAAAACGTCATCATATCGCCACAGACCGGATTACCTACTTCTCCTACCCCATCAGCATTGTCAATCACACCAACATTTCTGGGATTTCTGAAATGATCCATCACTTTTTCTGTATACACACGTTACCTCGCTTCTTGTTTTTTTGATTTAAATAAAGGGGATATGGCGCGAAGATCTCCCACCACTTTTGGAAAAACATCCAAAAATCTTTCTATATCTTCCCGAGAATTCTCATGTCCCAATGTGATACGTAAGGAACCCTGAGAAGCTACTGCATCCAACCCTATGGCTTGTAAGACATGGGAAATTTTCAAGGAATGTGAGCTACAAGCGGAACCGGTGGAAACTGCAAATCCGGCATCATCCAGGTATAACAATAAAGATTCCCCTTCGACATATCGAACAGAAAGATGAATGTTATTCGGCAACCGATCCGTAAGGGATCCATTGATTCGAATATCTTCCACTCTTTTGGGCAATTCTGTCAGAAGATAATCACGCATTTTTTTTACAGAAGTTATTCTTTCCTGCATTTCGTTCGTAGCCAACTCGGCAGCTTTCCCTGCTCCTACGATACCGGGTGTATTATAGGTACCGGACCGCTTGCCGTGTTCTTGCTCTCCGCCATCCATCCAAGCAACGATGGGAGTACCTTTCCGAACGTATAAAGCGCCGATCCCTTTGGGTCCATAGAATTTGTGGGCAGAGAGAGACAACATATCACAACCTAGCTCTTCCACATTCACCGGGTAGTTGCCAACCACCTGAACAGCGTCCGTGTGCATCAACACTCCGGCTTCCCTGGCAATCGAAGAAATCTCTCGAATCGGCTGTATGGTGCCAATTTCATTGTTTGCCAGCATCACGGAAATCAAAAAAGTATCCGGTTGTATCGCTTTTTTCACGGAATCCGGATCTACTTTGCCGATCAAGTCAACCGGTAAAACCGTCAAGGTGTACCCCATTTTTTCCATCGCTTTCGCTGTAAACAAAACCGCATGGTGTTCTATAGCGGATACGATCAGATGTTTCTTTTTCGATATGACACCGGTTCCTTTTAAGGCGGTATTGTCCGATTCAGTGCCCCCGGATGTAAAAATAATCTCTTTAGAGGAAGCTCCAATTAAGGCAGCCAATTGAGATCTTGCCCTTTCAATCGCCTGGGTAGCAGCCTGTCCCTCCTGATGTAAACTGGATGCATTCCCGAATTGTTGGTTAAAAAAAGGAAGCATCGTTTCCAACACTTCAGGACGCATCGGGGTGGTAGCAGCATGATCAAAATAGGTTCTCTTCATCATTATCTCCTTAAGCTGATTTCAGCCCAATATTCATTTTGAAAAACTAGTTTTCCTTCCCGAATAGATAAGATATCAATCGGTTTTAAGGCTAAACCATCCTGGTCAAATCCAATAAACGCCGTATTGTATCTATCCCTTCTCTCAGTTTTCCAACCTTTACAATCAATAAACCAATCCCTTTGTTTTTGGTTCTCTTTTCTTTGAACCAGGTCGGCGATCAACATGATCTCGTCAAATCCTAATGCGGCATAATAATCGGGTTCCTGGTTAAATTCAGTTTTATACTGCTGATAAAAGGCACTATCCAGAAAAGCCTTCTTCTTTTCATAAAACACTGAAAAACAATTCATATTTTCATACAAACCTGGATTTTCCAGTAAAGCATCTTCTCTGGGAGGTCTACCCAAAAAGACCATCGGAAAAGAAACAAACACTTGTTTCATTGTAGACAATACGGTTTCAAACTGGTTAGGATCCACACAAATCAATACAATCTCCGGGTCCCACATCTTCATTGTGACCAGGATCCGGTTGAAGTCGATCTTGGGTGCGTTACCGTTAAATTTATTCCGGGAAGTGTACAAGCCGATCAAACTAGCTTCCTGGTCAAAACCTTCCGCCATCTGTTTATTCGACAAGGTACTCTCGTCAAACAAGACAGATACTTTATTTTTCTTCAAGTAAAAATAAAAATACCGG
>JAQVYZ010000003.1 GCA_028708485.1 Caldisericia bacterium
AAATTGATGATGTGATGTTTTCCAAAGTCTCATACGCTATCGTCAAAAGAATCGAAGGAGAGCTAGAGTATCCCGGTCAGATAAAAGTGATGGTTATTAGAGAAACACGAGCTGTAGCTTATGCCAAATAACCTATTTCGAGTTTGTTTTATCGGGGATATTGTAGGGAAAATAGGCAGAAAAGCCGTTCAACGATTTCTTGAAGAGACTGATGGTGAGTATGATCTTGTGATTGCGAATGGAGAAAATGCTTCTGGAGGTAAAGGCATTACACCCAGACACCTTGAAGATTTACTTTCGTTTGGAGTCGATGTTCTCACTTCAGGAAACCATATTTGGCATCAGAAAGACCTTTTGGCTTATATGGACACGTATCCTATTGTCAGACCGGCAAATTATCCTCCTAACACACCGGGGAAAGGATCTATCATCTGGACATCAAAGGATGGTCTAAAAATAGGGATTATCAACCTTATCGGCAGGGTGTTTATGGATCCTCTGGATTGTCCTTTTAGAGTGGCCGATGAAGAAATTAAAAAACTAAAACAAGAAACTGATTTTCTGTTAATTGATTTTCATGCAGAAACTACATCAGAGAAGATTGCATTAGGATATTACCTGGATGGTAGGGTTACGGCTATTATAGGTACGCACACTCATGTGCAAACGAACGATATCCGGTTGTTTCCGAACGGAACTATGTTTATTACGGATGCCGGTATGACCGGTTCTAAAGATTCTGTCATCGGTGTGGATTATCACATCATTGTTGAAAAGTATTTAACTGCGCTTCCTCAGTATTTTGAGTTACCAAAAGAAGGAGAAGCTAGGTTGGATTACATTAATTTTACACTGGACAGACAGACAAAGCAGGTCATCGAGTATAAAGCCGATCACGCTTATTTCCTTTAGACATGTTATTTTTTCTCTATACGATCGGTTGCCAGATGAATGAGTATGATACGGACGTATACCGGCATTCCCTTTCCCAATATGGATTTCAGCCCACAGAAGATCCTTATATGGCAGATTTTATTATGGTGAATACCTGTGCAGTACGTGATAAATCCCTCAAAAAAGCAGTGAGTTTTTTAGGGATTGCAGCTAAAATCAAGAAAGAAAAACCATCTCTGATGATTGCATTGACAGGCTGTGCTTCTACGCTGATCCTGAAAGAACTAAAGAACAGGTCCTATATTGATTTTGTATGGGGAGCCCTGAATCAAACAGAAATCCCGGACAAATTCTCTGCTTTATTGGAAAAAAAAGGATTTCAGAAAACAGACAAGGTACAGACACAACACTCAATCCATTTTACGAAGGAATTACCGATCATTTTCGGATGCGATTCTTTCTGTACTTATTGTATTGTGCCTTATCTGCGGGGTCATGAAAAAAGCCTTCCCAAAGACTATCTCCTCTCTGAACTTGATAAAACAGCATTAGCCGGCTATAAGGAAGTTCTGTTACTGGGACAAAATGTGAACCATTACGGGAGCGATCTGGATCCTTCTCTAACCTTTGCTGGTTTATTGCAAATCATGGCTGAAACGTATCCTGCCATTCGGTTTGATTTTCTAACCTCACATCCGAAAGATTTTGACATACAGATTCTTCAGGTGATGCAAAACAACCCGAATATCTACCGGCATTTTCATTTGCCTGCCCAGCATGGTGATAACGAAATCTTACAAAAAATGAACAGAGGGTATACGAAGGAAACATACCTTGAATTAATCACGACCATCCGAAGTTTTTTCCCGATGGCAACTTTATCCACCGATTTAATCGTGGGATTTCCCGGTGAAACCGATACAGCATTTGAACACACTCTTGATTTGATCGAAACCGTCCAATTTGATATGATTTTTGCCGCTCAGTATTCCAAAAGGCCGGGAACACCGGCTGAAGCATTTCCTGACCAGGTACCTGAAACAACCAAACGGGAAAGGATTAATACTTTATTGGAAGCACAGAAGCGAATATCCAAAATCAATAACCGGCGATGGGTAGGAAGACGTTGCAAATTAATCATTACAGGGAAAGGTCAGGAGCATCATTTTTTCGGAAAAACGGAAGAAGAAAAAACCGTCAGTATTGTTTCTGACTCTCTTGTAATAGGAATGGAAGTCAACGCACTGATTAAAAAAATCGATAATGGCTCGCTGATAGCTGAAGCCTGGGGTTATAAAGAATGAACGGCACTATTCAGTCTATTGAAGCTGAGATTCAACCATTTACTCAAAAAATAGAATCAGCCTATTCCTATAATTTTAGGAAAGTACTCGACTCTTTTCAGTTGGCACAGGTTGCTACACATCATATGGCACCTTCATTCGGCTATGGCCTTTCCGATATCGGAATTGAAACATTGGAATCCCTGGTTGCTCATATTTTTCATGCTGAAGCAGCCTTAGTAAGACCACAATTTATCTCCGGTACCCAAGTCCTGTTTTTAATCCTGAACTCCCTCTTAAAGAAAGGAGATTTTTTATTGTCTGTTGTCGGCACTCCTTATGAAACTTTGCAGGGATGTATAGGCTTACACAGTCATTATCCCGGAAATCTGATCAGCCAGGGGATTCGGTATGCGGAAGCGGACCTGACGGCAGACATCGCATCTGGAACTGGTTCTTTAATTGAAGAAGCCAATGTCATCTGGATTCAGAAGTCATGTGGTTACAGCACCAGAAGAAGTCTTTCCAATCTCCGAATTCTGGAGCTTGTAAAGTTGATCCGATGCAGGAATAAAATGGCTATCATAGCTGTCGATAATTGTTACGGAGAGTTTGTAGAACCCATAGAACCAGTTGAAGCAGGCGCAGACATCTGTGCTGGTTCATTCCTGAAAAATCCGGGCGGGGGCATCACCAGAACCGGGGCATATATTACAGGAAAAAAGACCCTTCTGGACAAATGTGCTTCTCATTACATTGCTCCAGGTATGGGTTTTGAAACAACCCCTAATATCGGTTTGCTTTCAACCATGTTTCAAGGATTGTTTCATGCCCCTCATACAGTAAAAGAATCCTTATTAGGAAATCTATTTATGTCTCGTTTTCTAGGTGAGTATGGTATCAGATCCTTTCCGAAATGGGACGACCCTCATTATGACATTGTGTTGAGAATAGAATTCCAGACAGGCCAACAATTGATGAGCTTTGCAGAATTGCTCCAACAATGCTCTCCTATCGATTCGTTTGCAAAACCCACCCCCTTTCACCAGGATGGGTACTCTTCTCCGATAGTGATGGCCGGGGGTACTTTTACGCCCGGATCGTCTATCGAATTTTCCGCTGATGGTTTTGTAAAGTATCCCTATCGTTTATATTATCAACCTGGAATGTACTATGAACAGACTAAAATTTTCGCAGAAGTCTTAGAAACGAAGTTATTCAACCAAGTATGATCTGTTCTTTTCCACCGGTTGCGAATAAAGATTCCTCTGTCTTGATTCTTGGATCTATTCCAGGTGTTACCTCTCTTCAGGAAAACCAATATTATGCACATCCGCGCAACCAATTCTGGAAAATCATCTACACTTTGTTTAATGTACCGTTAGAGCACGCTTATGCAAAAAAAATGATTTTTTTACTCAATCACAACATTGCATTATGGGATGTGATTCAAAGATGTGATAGGTCGGGAAGTCTGGACAGTAAGATTCAGTCGCCTATTCCAAATGATTTTAATTCTTTCTTTGCAAGCTATCCAAAGATTTCAGTTATTTTCTTCAACGGGTCGAAAGCGAAAGAGACTTATACAACCTTTGTGGGATTTAATTTCAAGCAAATACTATCATCTTTCCTATTGCCCTCTACCAGTCCTGCAAGGACAATACCTTTCAACGAAAAACTCGTGTATTGGAAAGAGATATTGCATTGGATATAATTTAAGTTTCAGCTATTATTTTGCTTCTTGACTCCTTCACTAGGGCTATCATCAATATAAAACCGATCAGGCTCAATCCTCCCGCTAACCAGAATAAGGGATGAAAACCGATACTGTCAGCAATTTTTCCACCAATTAAAGGTGCAATGAAAGCAGAGATAGCGGTTAAACCGTTGGTTAAGGAAATATAAGTAGGATATTTCCCTTCGGGAGCCCAAATATTGACAATGGCTAAGCCTGAAGATCCTTGTGAGCTATAATACATCCCCATGCAAGCATAAACAAAATATAGTGAAACAATGGTTGGAAAAAGGATGGCGATGAAAGAAGAAAGGGTTAAGGCAAAAGCGCCAAGACAAATAACCAGTTTATGGCTGAACTTATCACCGATATAACCCCAGAGAAAAAAAAAGAAAGATTGTGACGCTAATAAACAAATGGCGAAAATACCTGCATATTGATCGGGCATGTTCAGCCTGCGGATTCCGTAAACGGTAAAAAAAGTGGTCGCCATAGACCCAAGGCACAGGAAATTTCTCATGAGGATATAAAAAAAGAAGTTGCTGTCTTGGCGTATTACCTCTGGTAAGCTTGAAAAATATTGCCATGGAGAACGTTTTTCATGAACCGAGACAATAGGAGGCTCTCTGCCAAACAAAGTACACAACCAAGATAAAGTGACTGCAATCGAGGCGTAAAAAAAAATCCACTTAAAATTCTCAGGAAATGGTTTGGTTTTCAGTATGTAGGTAGCCATCAGGGAAGCGCCGATACCCATTAAACCACCAATTCCAGATCCCATCGAAAAATAAGAGCCAAGCTTTACTGGCGGAATGACTTTAATAATATAGGCTAACCAAGCTGGTGTAATCGCTCCTGACACAAAAGTAATCATAATGAGGCAAAATAAAACGATACAAATCGAAATCTGAGAATGTAAAATACCAACATAAAGTGTGCTAATAGTTAATATATAAAAAGGAATTCTCTCCATGGGGGTGATTTTTTTAACAAATGCAAGTTTATTCGAAAGGGATTCAATATAATTGGCAGTGAATAAACCGGGTATCTGATATCCTAGAAAAGCCATCGCCGGGATTAATCCTATCTGAAGGTTTGTACCCCCTAATTTTTCAATATACAAAGGAAGAAGGGTAATGATGGAAGCAAAACTCATCGCTAGAGTGTAGAAAGCAGCATTTGAAGAATTGATAAAAAAATTCCATCGGGCATTCTTTTGGATGAAGTAGGCAGAATCTGAAACCAAGTCATTATCCTTTCAAGGGAAATGATGAGCATAGATCGTTTAAGTGGCAAATCGTACAAGAGGGATTTTTAGCAGTGCATTGTGCACGACCATGGTGAATCAGCAGCAGTGAAATCGCAATCCAGTCTTTTTTTGGAATACATTTCATCAGGTCTTGCTCTGCCTTGTCTCTGTCCATTGTTCGAATCAATCCTAATCGATTCGATAAGCGTAGTACGTGTGTATCCACGACAATTCCAACAGATTGATGAAATGCGATATTCAAAACGACATTAGCAGTTTTTCGCGCTACCCCGGGTAAGGATATAAGCGTTTCCATAGTATCTGGTACTTTACCGTGAAATTGTTCCAGAATCCTGGTGGCAGTTTCTTTAAGGTGTTTTGCTTTTGTGCGAAAATAATTGATCGATGATATCGATTGTTCGATAGATTCAAGGGGTGCTTCAGCAAAAGCTTTGACATCGGGATATTTCAAAAAAAGATCTTTTGTGACAAAATTAACTCTCTCATCTCTGGATTGAGCAGATAAAATGGTAGCTACTAATAATTCCCATGGATTAGAAAAGGCAAGGGACATGGCAGGTTGGTAGTGTTGGTAAAGTCTGCCAATAATTTGATGAACTTTTTCATTATTTTTCATCATGAACCCCTTTCGATAAACTACAAGTATTATATTGAGAATCATGTTTTAACAAAAAAACTTCAAATTTTATAGTTGCAAGTAAAAAAAATATTAATAAAATTACTACAATTTTTTATTGCGTTTATTAAAAAAAGAAAGAGGTAAAAATGGAAAAATTTTTTACTTGTCCCATATGTTCCAATACTCTTTTAAAAATAGTGAGAGTGGAGGATGGCAAAGATGTTGAGCATTATTACTGTAATATTTGCAGCCTTACTTATAGCCTGTCCGACTTAAAAGCAAAAGAAAAAAAACAAAAAAAACATGATGAAGATAAGGTTAAACAAGAGAAATAAGATAATCGCTTGAAATTTACTCATGATTCTTACATAATATATAAGTTAATTGAGTCATTCTTCCCGCACATTGCGGATAATGATAAAGAATATTGTTAGGAGGAATTTGAGATGATTACTACTTATCGTCCACATGTTCGAAGGCGTTTTAGAGTACACGGATTTTTACACAGAATGCGCACACATGGAGGAAGAAACGTTATCAGAAGACGACGCCAGGCAGGTAGACAACAGCTGACAGTCAGATGAGCAAACTTTGGAAGCGATTAACTTCCGAAGAATTTCAACAAATTTTTGATAAAGGTTGTTTTGTCTCCGGCAAGTCAATGGTTTTGTGTATCAGTGCTAACCAAAACGTTCCTTCGGTTGGATTCACCTTGAAAAAATCCAAGCGTACCATTGTAGTAAGAAATTATCTCAAAAGAAAACTAAAGGAAGCTTTTTTGATGGTTCAGTTTTTCTTGCCTGTCCAGTGGCACATTGTCCTGATCGGAAACGATTCAATTCTCTCTATGTCAATAGAACAGATTAGCGAAGAAATAGTCTATTTATCCGATGTTTACAAGAGGAAGTTCCTTGAAAATACTATCCAAACTGCTAATCATTAGCATAACCTTCTATCAAAAAGTTTTATCTCCCCTAAAAGGCGGAAATACCTGCCGTTTTTATCCAACTTGTTCCCATTATGCCATTGAAGCAATAAACTGCTATGGACCTTTCCTGGGTTTATGGCTATTTATAAAAAGATTTATTCGGTGCCATCCATGGAATCCAGGAGGATTTGATCCTGTTCCAACAATAGAAAGGATTAGAAAATGAAGTGGAGCTTAAAGATTTGGTTACTTGTTGTCATCTGTCTCATTATGGGTTCATTAGTTACAGTACTTCCGGCTGTGGCAGAAGATACAACATCGACTATTACCTCCGTGCACGTACCTTTGACAACCACTGCAGTCGCGCAACCATTACAGATAGATATTACCGCGAGGGGAAAAGAAAAAGAAATTGTGGTTATACAGGTGAAAGTGAAGAATGAAGGCGCTATTATACAGGATGTCCGCTTTCATGTAGAAGGCGAGAACGGAGTTGATGTTGCTCCTTTTCTAAGGCTCGAAGAAGAAACTTCTGTAGCAACTCCCGCTGATGTGTATTTTGCTAAAACAAAAGAAGATTCTACTTTTATAGCCGGTGCCAAGAAAATTGCCATGTATTATTTGGAAGTACCTTCCGAATTGGATAAAACTGACTACTCCCTGAAACTGGTTCTTCAATTTCAAAATAACCTGGGCGTTCAGGAGACGATAGAGAAGGTTTTTCCGGTGACTATCGGTAAACCTTTCTTTTTGATTGCTGCCTTACGGTATGTAATCGATATCCTAGCTAAAAACTTCTACGGTTATGGTATCGCCATTATCCTGTTTGCCCTGCTTATTAAACTTGTTCTATGGCCGTTGAATACTATCACCATGAAATCTCAGCATCAAATGATGTCTATCCAGCCAAAAGTCAATGAAATTAACCAGCTATATAAAACAGATCCGCAGAAGAAGCAGGAAGAGATCATGAAGTTGTACAGGGAGGAGAAAATCAATCCGGCCAGCGGTTGTCTTCCCATGCTACCGCAACTTGTTATTCTGATGGGCCTTTACCAGGCTTTACAATCTTACACCCCCTTATATAAAGACTCCTTTTTATGGCTAAAAAGTTTGGGAAGTCCGGATCCATATTTTATTTTTCCGATTTTAGCCGGTGTCACTACCTTATTACAGAGTATTTCCTCCGGTCAATCGAAGGATCCTCAATCAAAAATGTTAGTCTATTTCATGCCGATATTCTTTTTCTATATTATGATGAGATTTCCAGCCGGTTTATCTTTATTCTGGACAGTTTATGGTTTATTCTCATGGGCACAGCAACACTTTTTTAACTTGACCAAAAAGAATATAGAAAAGCCAGCAGTGATTACGATGCCGGAACCGAAAAAAGGGAAATACAAATAGAGCATAAGGAGAAAAAATGGTATCCGAAAAAAGCAATCAAAATCAATTTAAGGATGAGTTGAAATCCTTTTTAACATTTATGTTTCATGAATTAGGAGAAGATCCGGATATATCGATTTTGAATGATGCGTCAGGCTTATTGGTGGAAATTAATCTTGATAATCCTGCTCCTTATATTGGTAAGCAGGGTGAAGCTCTTTCTGCCATACAACACATCGTGAAGGCGGTTATGTTCCGAAAATTTCCTACTACTCCACAATTTATGATTGATATCGGTGAGTATAAGAAGAAACAGATCACCATTTTAAAGAATATTGCGATTAATGAATCCATCAAAGTCAGAAGAACCGGGAAATCCGTTGAGTTAGCTCCTATGAGCCCATTTGCAAGAAGAATCATTCATCTGACTTTGAAAGAGCATCCGCAGGTGACAACATACTCTATTGGTGAGGGAGAACAACGCCGAATCGTCATTGACCTAAAAAAATAGTGTAATGGACCGCTCTCTTTTCACGATTGCAGCGCCTATTACCCCTAAAGGTATTGGAGCTATCGCGGGAATCAGGATTTCCGGACTTGACGCCTTGGAAATCATACTGAGTATCATTTCTTTACCTAAAGAAAAACTGCAACCGGGAAAACTGCTTTTTACTTACTTTCTTCAGGGAGGAGTGCCGGTTGATGAAATCACGGTTTGCTACCGAAAAGCTCCGCACAGTTTTACCGGAGAGGATACTGTAGAAATATTCTGTCATGGTGGGTGGATGATGCTGAACATTATCATGGACCAACTATTAGAAAAAGGAGCAGTCTATGCCCTACCCGGAGAATTTTCCAAACGAGCTATGGAGAATGGTAAGTTTGACTTAATCAAGTTGGAAGGCATTCAACAGATCGTTCAGGCAAGAACGAAACAGGAAGCGTTACTAGCCGGGAGCAACATTTTTGGAAATTTCCAAACCCGAATTCAAAGCATTTCTGAGAAGATCATTGAGGTGAAGAGTTTTATAGAAGCTCAAATCAGTTTTCCTATGGATATGGAGAACGAGATTTTTCCACTTTCGGAAAAACTCATTCATATTCAAGAGGACTTACGCTGTTTACTTCAACAAGCTTCTCAGTCCGATCAATTCAGAAAAGGATATCAAACGCTTATCATTGGGAAGCCCAATGTGGGAAAATCTTCTTTATTCAACGCTTTACTTGGATGGGACAGAATGCTGGTCTCGCCATACCCCTCCACTACACATGACTATGTGATGGAATTAATAGATTTGCATGGCTTTCCAGTTTATTTAGTGGATAGTGCCGGGTATGTAGAAGATGGTAAAGAAATAGATGCCCTTTTTAATGAAACCCTACCGGGAAAAGTCCAACAATCTTTTCTTTCCCTATTTGTTTTGGATGCTTTTTCTTATCAGAGCAAAGATCTGGAACTAATCCGGCAATACCCTAACGCACGTAAAATAATTGTAATCAATAAGGTGGATCTTACGAAAGAAATACCAGTCAACGCCATCTCGAAAGACTTTCCGGAAATTCCTATTCTGGTGGTTTCGACTGTCACAAAAGAAGGGCTTTATGACTTGATGGAAGAAGTGTATAATCAAATCAAGTTAGCGAATCCAGAAAAACTGGATTACTACTTGAATGAAAGACATTACTTTGCTTTAAAGAAATGCTGTGAAAACTTTGAAAATGTGTTAAAGAATGTCCGGGAGGGTTACTATCAGGATATGATAGCATCTGATATAGAGAGGGCCGGTCAATGGCTCGAGGAATTGCTGGGGTATCGCTTGCAAGACGCTGCTTATCAAAAGATTTTTGATACATTTTGCATCGGAAAGTAGGAAGTAATGGAATTAGATGAGTTTATTCAACAAGCGAGAAAGAATGAACAAGCCGGTCTTTTGGAAGAGGCTATTCTTTCTTATGAAAAGGCCCTGACATTAGATCCAAAAAATAAAGAAGCCATATTAGGAATTTCTAGAATGTTTTTGCTTATTGGAAACAGTTTCAGATCACTCGAAATACTGATGCAGCAAGATATTGAAGAAACTGATGTAGATTTTCTTCTGCAGAAAGCCAACACTTATATGACTTTAAATCAATTCCAAGATGCTGAGAAAGAACTAAAAAAAGCTTTAAAATTGAAAATCAATGCTCCAGCGTTGAATAATTTAGGCGTCGTGTTGATCAGACTTGGAAAATTAGAAGAAGCACTGCATTATTTTTCAGAATCCATCAAACTCGACGATAAAAATGCAAATACCTGGTTTAATTTATCTACCTACTATGAAACACAAAGAAACATGGAAAAAGCTACCGATACCATTCGGCAAGGATTACAAAAAGTATCTGTTCCCGAATTGATGGAGAGATTGATTCAACTTCTTTCGAAGCAGGGAAAGCACAATGAAGCGATATTGAAAGCAGAGGAAGCACTCCTCCAGTATCCTGAAAATAACATGATTAACATGGCTTATTTAAGAGCCCTGTTTCATGCTTCTGAATGGGCTTTGTTTTTAAATGCTGCCAAAGAATTTAAAAAGAAGAAAATCGTAGAAGCGATGTTGGACAAAGAGATCAGCGAGTTGGAAGAGAAGGCGCATTTTCAATTGAAAGAATTCCCTGCATCTCTTGAGATGCTGGATAAATTAATCGCTCAAAATCCAAACCAACCGGGTTATATTATCAGAAAAGCGTATATTTTAGCGGTAACCAGAAACTTTTCCTCAGCGTTATCCCTGCTGAAACAATTATTATCTAATCCAAACCTTCCACAAGGTATTCGTTCTGAAGCCTTTATATTAATGAAGAACATTGAAATTGAGAATTGGAAATCCCTGATCTCCGTCTTATATCTTGAGCCTTCTTATTTAGAAACACTTTCCCTGAACCCAGAAAATGTATTGGAAAGCAGGAAGATACTACTGCCTGATGAAGGAATAAGCTTTTTAAAACAGTTATTTAAAAAGAAAAGTAATCCTTTTAATGGGATCGATTTCTCTGACGGAACGATTAATTAGGAGGAAAAAATGGACATTCAATGTCAGCTCATGCTGCATCCTCTCGCCTTAACTGATTATCAATCTTTTATAGAGGAATGTTTTGAGGTATTGGCACAATTTCCGATATCTTATTCTATGGCTACGATGAATGTGTTGGTTCATGGCGATGAAAAAAATGTATTTGAAGCTGTGCAAACCTTGTTTTCTTTTGCACACAAAAAACACCCTTTCGTTATTCTCCATGCGTTGTATTCGACCGCATTTAACTATTCATGATGGTAAAGCGCGGTGCAATAAACGATGAATGACTGGTGTAAAGAATATTTTGACTCATGGTACGGAGAGTTGATTTTGGATACGATTCCTCCTGATATGACTGAGCAACAAATCTCTCTGTTGATGAAGCTTCTGGATTTAACACCCCACCAAAAAGTCATTGATCTCGGTTGTGGTAAAGGTCGACATGCCTTACTGCTTTCAAAAGCAGGCATGCATGTGACTGCCTTGGATTTTTGCGCCGCTTACCTGGAAGAACTAAAGAAAAAATCTGCATCAGAAGGGCTGTGGCTTGAGATTTTGGAACAAGATATGAGATTGTGGAAAGAGAAAGACACCTACGATGCAGCTTACATGATGTTCACCTCCTTTGGTTATTTTTCCGATCCAGAGAATGAAAAAGTGATTTTAAATGTTGCTTCTTCCCTGAAAAAGAAGGGGAGATTTGTGATAGATATTGAAAACAGAGATTATATCCTAAAGTTCTTTATTCATGAAAAATGGCGGGAAAAAGAAACCGGAATATTATTGGAAAGACATAAATTCTTCCCCCTTTCTTCTGTTCTCTCCACAAAGCGTATTTTGGTCAACTCCACTGGTGAGCAAAAACAATCTTTTCGTCAATACAGGCTTTATTCAGCTCATGAAATAATCACTTTAGCAAATAAAGCAGGTTTTGATTTAAGGGATTCCTTGGGTGATTATTCCGGAATACCGTACCAGATAAACTCTCCGAGAATCATTTTTGGGTTTCAAAAAAGATAGGACCTTATTGATACACAATAAAGTTGATAATCTCTCGTAAATAAGTAAAATATTTCTGCCCTGCTTTTGCAAAAATGTAAAAGCTGAATAAATCCAAAGGGAGGATTTTTATGCGAACGTATGAAGCGGTTTTTATTTATGATCCTCGCATTTCTGACGAGGAAAGATCAAAGCTTACAGAGAAAATTGAAGGCATTATTTCTGCAAATGGAACTCTGCACGAAACTAATTTCTGGGGTAAGAAAAGATTTGCTTATCCAATTCAAAAAGCTACCGAAGGGTATTATTACCTTTTTGTCTTTGATGCGCCGCCCACTTTACCAACAGAGCTTAAACGGATCACCTCCATTACAGAAACGATTTTTCGGTCAATGATTATCGTCCGTAAATACCGTTATGTATCTCAGGTGAGCAATGAAGAACCGGTTCCGGAGATGGTGAAGAAAGAAGAGTCTATTATTGCTCCAGAACCTGCCATTGAGATTCAGGAAACCGTTGGAAAGAAAATAGAAGAAATCACTCCAGAGCCGGAAGGTGTAAAAGGGGACCTTAATGCTGAATAAAGTCATGCTGATCGGTAGATTAGTGGCTGATCCGGAAGTACGTTTTACGCCTACAGGCAAACAGACATCCAATTTTAGAATCGCTGTTGATCGCAATTACAAGCAAAACAATGAATGGAAAAAGGACACTTTGTTTGTTCGGGTTGTGACATGGGAAGCTCTAGCAAAAAGAGTGAGTGATTTTATGAAGAAGGGGAATCTGATATTTGTAGAAGGCAGACTACAGATTCAAGCTTCTGAAAAGAACGGTCAGAAAACTTGGTTCACCGATATCATTGCCAATTCAGTCATCCTGCTGGAGAAAAAAACAGTAACTGTTGATGCCTCTGTTTCTCAGCCAACCGGTGAGATGGCAGAGATGCCTTCCATTCCTTCAGACGGCATGGAAGAATATGATTTTGTACCAGAAGAAATTGAAGAAATTTAAGAAGGAGCTATGAGAAATATGGAAAATAAATCCGGATTTTCAAAACGTCCGTTTATCAGACCTAGAAAAAAAGTTTGCTATTTTTGTGCAAACGCTTTAGTTCACATTGATTACAAAGATATCGATTTATTAAGCCGATATGTCAGCGACAAGGCAAAGATCTTACCCAGAAGATCCACAGGTACTTGTGCCCTGCACCAAAGAAAAGTCTGTTTAGAAATTAAAAGGGCCAGAATGATCGCTCTTCTGCCTTTTGCAGCAAAATGAAGAATATCCCGGTTCTCTTAAATCAGGATGTAAAACAGGTAGGGAAAAAGGGTGAAATAGTCGAAGTATCTGATGGATTTGCTAAGAATTTCCTTTTACGAAAAAAGCTGGGAGAATTGGTGACAGAAGGGGCTTTAAAACATTATCAGGAACAAAAGGCTTCCTTACAAAAAAAGATGGATAATTTGGAAGCACATTCAAAAGCCCTTAAAGAGGATCTTGAAAAGAATTATGTCATTCAGATTCGTGAAAGAACCGGAAAAGAAGGGAAGCTCTTCGGTGCGGTGACTTCTGAAACCTTAGCTGATATCATTCACCGTGAGAAAAAATTGGATATCGACAAGAAGAAAATCATTCTTGAAGAACCCATCAAGACAACCGGCAAGCATAAAGTCGGAATTAAGCTTTTTCACGGTGTGGTGGCTACCATCATTGTAGAAGTGCATGGGTTAGAAGAAGAATAAGACCAATCGCATGAATCTACCCCCGCCACATAGCCTTGAAGCAGAGCAAGCTATTATAGGGGCTTTATTAATTGATAGGGATGCTTTACGTCGAATAGAAGGCACGATACGTAAAACAGATTTTTATGATCCTGCCAATAGCTTAATTTTCGGTGTGATTGAAGAATTATCTGCGAAGAATATTCCTGTCGATATTGTTACCTTACCGGATGAATTAAAGAACAGGAATATTCTTGATAAAGCCGGTGGGATGGATTACATTCTGCAATTAGCCACTAACACCTCTTCTACAGCGAATATTGAATACTATTCTACCATACTACTCGATCGATCTCTGCAAAGACAGATCATGAGATCAGCCAATGACATACTGAGTCTGGATTTTTCATCTACAGTGCCTGCAGAAGAAATTTTAGATCAAGCAGAACAGATGATTCTTAGTATTTCTGAAAATATCAAGCCGATGAACTTCTACCATATCAAGGATATTATCCCTGATGTGATGAACAAACTTGATGAAACCTATAAGAAAGAATCACACATTACCGGCGCAAAAACAGGTTTTTATGACCTGGACAATATGTTGAATGGTTTTCAACCTTCTGATTTATTGATTCTCGCTGCCAGACCTTCGATAGGAAAAACATCCTTAGCGCTTAACATCGCAACCAATATTGCAAAAGATTCTAATATGCCTGTTGCTATCTTTTCCTTGGAAATGTCAAAAGAACAGTTGACCGAGAGAATCATTTGTTCTATTGCCGAGATCAATCTTCAAACTTTCCGCACAGGTAATTTTAAAAAAGACCAGGAAGACATTACTTTCAACAAATTGACCAATTCATTCTCTACGATCTACAATTTACCGATTTATATTGACGATACTCCGGATATCTCCATCATGGAAGTACGTTCAAAATCCAGAAGGCTTCAGGCAGACAAAGGACAGTTTGTCTTGATTGTGGACTATCTCCAGTTGATGCATTCCCAGGAAAGAGTAGAGAACCGGGTACAAGAAATTTCGAAAATCACAAGGCAGATGAAGCATCTGGCGCGAGAGTTAAAAATCCCGGTACTACTGTTGTCACAGCTCAGTAGAGAAATTGAAAAAAGACAAGATAAAAAGCCTATTTTATCTGACCTTCGCGAATCAGGTTCTATTGAACAGGATGCTGATGTCGTTATGTTCCTGCATCGTGAGAACAAAGAGGGTGGAAATGAGAATGATACGGAGCTGATGGTAGCAAAACAGCGTAACGGACCTACCGGATCTATATCTTTATATTTTGAAAAACAATTCACAAAATTCCGTAGTGTATTGCAGGGAAAAGATTATCAGGTTGACAATTAGTTCTCATTATGTAAAATTATTAAATCGTTGAGGGGCATTAGCTCAGTCGGTAGAGCATCTGCCTTTTAAGCAGAGGGTCGAAGGTTCGAGTCCTTCATGCCTCAGTTTGGCCCCCTCGTCTAACGGTTAGGACATCGCCCTTTCAC
>JAQVYZ010000155.1 GCA_028708485.1 Caldisericia bacterium
CAATGGTAAATCATCTGGAGTAGTTGATAAATTTTCTGACTAACCTGATAAGCTTTTTTTGTAACCCATGGATCGATAAAGAGCAAAGGGAGACGATCATTCTCAAAATTAGTATCCCGGTTGCTTTGCAAGCGGTCCAAAAGCGCAGGGAATCCCGGAAATCCATGGGTATCGTCCAATAAAGTTGGAGTACCGCAAAATAGGAAAAAACAATTTGGAAAATGATCTTTTGAACACTCATCCAAAATATACCGGATATTGTCATAAGCCACTTGTCGCAGGCTTTGGGTTCGTAACCGCAATAAGCTCTCTACCTCGTCTATAATAATCACCAATGAATGGTAACCAACGGATTGGATTAAAAATAACAGGACTTGCAGATGTGAATAGGCAGTTTGGCGATTAACCTCCCCCACTAAACCTATACGCTCTTTCAGAGCATAAGGGATCTTCTCTCCTTTTAGCCAACCGATCACGGCATGGATTGCTGCATTATCCTTGCTCCATCTGGCTTCATAATAAGCTTGAAGGGCTCTAGTAAAACCTCTGTCTGTCTGCCCCAGCTGAGATAAAGAGTCGTTCACTAGTTTTTTTAATTGTTGTTTTGATTCAGCGGAGGTAAGTTTTTCTGTCCCTGTTCCCTTTTCTTTCACTTGATTTTCAAGTTGCAGAAGCCATGTTTCCAGTAAAATGGGTAATCCACTGATCAAAGGGCTCTCCGGAAGCGTTAAGTGCTGTATCACACTCTTGTAGAAATCTTCAAATTTATGTAAGGGCGTTTCTTGGGAGATAGTAATCATGGATACTACTGCTTTTTTTTGGAAAGCTATTTCCTGAAATGCCATGGTTAGGAATGTCTTTCCGGAACCATATTCGCCGATTACCCATTTGTATAAGCTGTGCCTGTTTGAGACGGAATCGAGTAATGTGCTTAATTCATCGAGTTGCTTATCAATCCCGGTTGCTATATTTTGAGTACCAAGTCTTGGCACTGTACCGTTTCGTATCGCTTGGAGCAAATAAAAAGCAGGTTGTTTAGGCATTCCAATCCTTTCTGACAGGTTCCCAGCAGTATTCTGATCCGGAAGGATGTGGTCTGGTTTCAACAAACCATTGACCATCCCGATGTAGTTTTTGGATTAAACGATGCATCCATCCTACTACCAATGGAGTGGCAAGTTGATTATCCTTTAAAAATCTGGTGAGATCTGCTAAGGTGATAGAGTGCATATCAATCAATCTGATAACCAGCTTATATTCCAATTCAGACAGCTGATATTTCTCCATCCAAAGCGATTTATGTAACAATTGTATGTGCTGAATCGTTGTTTCAGAAAAAAACTGATTATTATGAAGATTTTCCGTATCAGTGAGAATATAATCCTCCACGGTGTCAATATTGCGGAGCATTAAGAACAGGTTGATCTCACTAACATCAACATTAACACTACCCAGCAAGGATAATGTCCAGCTATTCATCTGTAAACTAAGGTACAGCTTGAGATACTTTAAAAATGATGTTTTTCCCCTTTAGGGTTAGGTAGATAGATTGGTCATTACCAAGGTACATTGTTTCTACTTCTGTGGAGAGTGGTGAGGGGATTTTTATTTTCCATTTTGTTGAGCCATCAGGATTAAAAGCATATAAGTATCGATCACCTGCCATTCCACCTGCAGCAATGTAGGTATGATTTTCCTGGTCTACCAGGATCGGTGAAATCTCACTGCCAATCAATTTCCTTTCCCAAATAACCTCCCCCAGGTTATTATAGGAGCTGACAAAAGTAACACCCTCCTTTATAGAAGAGAGCGCGGTAACAAACTGACCATTTGGACAGATTCGGAAAGGAACTGGATAAATACCCTCTCGTTTTTCTTCTTTTCTCCAGATTTCATCACCATTCCGGTTTAATCCTATCAACCATTTTGAGTTTTCCATTTGGATAGTTTCCTCTTTTACTGAATACAAAGGAAACATCACGTAGGATTGAAAAGTCTGATCGAACGGAAAGCCCAACGTTTTGTTGTTGGGAAAGTTCTTTTTCCATCGCGGCGTGCCGGTGGAAGTAAAGGAAAATAAGGATACATCGCTGAATTTTTTATCTTCAGAGATATCCTCGAGAAAATAATAGACATTGTTTTCATCGTCAAACCATAACCCATCGATTAGAATATTGCCGCCATATTTTACTTGGTATGGTGCTTTCCAGCGAAGGTCGCCTCGCGCATCCAAGCTGGAAAAGATTAACTCCTTTTTTTCTTGGGAAGGCAGGATGGTATAAATATACCCATCAGGTCCCAGAAAACCCGTTCCTGTTTCCATCCAGATACTTCTTACAGATCCGTCAAGATTGTATAATCGAATAGCATCCCGAATTGTTAATAGTGTTTTGTTGTCTACCATCCTTAAAACCGGTTGAAAATTTCCCTCTTCGTTCCATTGTAATGTACCTTCCTGATTCAAGGAGTAAAAGTGTTGGTCCCTTCCAACAAAATAGACATTTCCATCAGAGTCCGATTGAATTGGAATATGCAATCCTTTTTCATCCTGAGAGGAGGGTATTTGGAAGAACCAGCTATTCTCCGGATTTTCTATACCTTGGACAAACTGTGGCAGGGGTGTGAAAGGAATAGGTTCACTGGTGATGGTGATAGCAGGCTTTTTGCATGATACAGTAGCCAGTAATAAAGTGATCATTAAGATAACATTCCATTTTTTGAGCGACATATACCCTCCTCAGTCTTGAGATATGTTGTAATCATATAGGTTTTTTTTGAAATGTCTATGAAAAAAAGGAGAAAATCTCAATTGCCATCATAATTCTGAAGTATTCAGTCCATAACGAAATCGCTGATTGAATTGACATGGAAGAATGATAAGACTTGTGGAACAAAGTATCTGGTTTTAGTGTAAAATAGAGTATAGCTAAAAATAAGGAGAAAAGTATGGGGGAAAAAGTTTTTACGGCAGAACAAGCGAAACAAATAGGTAACCAATTAGGAATTAAATGGGATGAGTTTGATGTAGAACAGTTTCGTCGCGGCATGGATGTTGAATTGGAGCATGGCACGAAAACGAGTGCCATCACCAATGTTACTAACAATGATCCTCTCGTGACCGGTAAAATTGCATTGGCTCATTTAATGGAGATACCTGATTATTATACCCGGCTAGATGAAATGGAAAAAATCGGAGAAGCCTTCTGGGAAGGTAAGCGCAAATAAACCGACATAGTACCCGGCCTATTTCAATCGGTCTTTGTGTGATAGGTGGAAGCAATCCTGTTTTAGTCCAGAGCATGACAGTCGCCAAACCGGCTGATACAGGACACTGTATCGAGGAGATTAAACGACTGGAATCAGTCGGGTGCGACTTGATACGGGTGGCTATCCCGGATTCAGCATCGGCAAAATCCATTCGGACATTAAAGCAAAGTACCGACATTCCCTTAATTGCCGATATTCATTTTGATCCTGACTTAGCCCTGACAGTGATTGAGCAGGGAATCGATAAGATACGCCTGAATCCCTCTAATGTAAAGGATCCCATCCGCATCCGGGATATAGTGCAAGCGGCTTCCGCGGCGAATATTCCGATCCGGGTCGGCGCCAATGCTGGTTCCATAAAATTAACGCAGGGGATGAATATCACAGAAGCGCTTTTTCAGGCATTA
>JAQVYZ010000156.1 GCA_028708485.1 Caldisericia bacterium
CTTGATTTGGCTTGAGATTCAAACATTGTACAGTTGGGATCTGGTACAAAAAAAGAAGGAAACGGTAGTCACCTTACCGGGAGTGATTCTGGGTTATGATTGCTACCTACCTGATTCCAGCGTTTGTTTTGTATACGCCCTCTCCGAACCAACCGAAAAGACGTTTTGCATTCTGTATTCCTGGAAAAATAAAAAGAGTCAGATCATCGCAAGCGGTTACCAGGTCGATTCTCCGCGTTTTTCCCCGGATGGTAGCAAGATTTCATTCTTCTATCGGTCTTTTGTATCAGAGAAACCTGATTTAGTGGTATACACAATCCCTACCCAGAAAAAAACAACCCTATGTCGTGTCGGAAAAATCACGATTGATCCATGGGATGCCAACCCAACCTATGCGGTTTGGTCACCGGACAGTCAGCAGATATTAGTGGAAAACAAACAGGAGGATGATTCCATTGTCCAGCTTTATGCGTTGTCACCCCTGAAGCTATTGAAAGACATTGTACAATCAGAATTTATTTATTCCTATAACTTCTCCCCCAGCAGTGAATGGGTAAAAGTGGAGTACCCCCAGAAAGAACAAACAAAGATCACTCTTTATCACCAGAAATCAGCTGAGGTCATTGACTTATCGGGTGAATGGCTGGGTTGGTCGACTGAAGATTTCTCCTGATTTGGGCTTTTACGGCAAAAAAATAGAAATAACGATGCCAAAGCTCATCTGATGACCCGTACAAATTATCATACATAAAAAAATCGACCAGCGTTTCACGAACCCTGCATAGCTCTCTTAATCTCGAACGATTTTTTTGATCTTGAATAGTAAAGTCCAGAAGCTCCAGGGCTCTCTCAAAAGCCCTTTGGCTTAATGCCGGCTCATTGTTTTGTTTCCAGTGAATGGTTCTGTCAATCTCGCTCCCGATATTCCCCATCTGCTGTAAGAAAGAAAAAGAATGCCATCTTCCTGATGCCAACTCATTATGAACAAAACTCATCTAATAACCAACTGATTCACAATATTCGTAATTTTCTCTTTAATCAAAGGATTCTCCACTCCTCGGCTTCGATTGTTTTCCCAGGGTCTAATATTGATCATAGAGTCAAATTCAATCCATTTTTCTAGAGATAATTTTGGATAAAGGTTGATCCCCCAAAGATCTTTTTGATTAGATCCATTTTCAAGAAGCCATTGTTCTTCATCTGCGTGCATTTCAGCGTCAATTACCATGATTTCCTTGTGAATATCTACCACTGCTTTGATTAGCTCATCAAAACCAGACTCTGCCATTTGTTCTAATTCACAAATTTGTATTGATTTATCTACTAGTTTCATACCCCTCATTATAACAAAAATAAGCTATGTTGTCTGAATTTGCAGGAGGTACTCGAAGGTATGAACCAAGCTGTAAAATTCTCCTAAATTGAGTTTGCCTAAAAGTTATACTTTTAGCACTATAGTATTGACTGATAATGATTCATCAGCTCTCTAATAACAGAGATAAAAGCCATCGTTTTTCCGCTTTTGAATTCCGGATCAGAGAAAAATTACCTTTAATATGTTCTCCATCCACTTTAAGCAGAATCCTTCCATTAAGATAAGCTTTTTCAATTTCGTTCTGGTCTGCAGGTGTGTTAGATAAGTATATCGAATAATACCCTTTGTCCACCATCTCGATTTTACCGGAACCAAACTCCCCTTCCGGTAACCATCCTTCAAAGTCACCATATTCTAATGGATGATCGATGGAAGCGGTGGCAAGGCAGGAAGTATTATCTTGATCGGGAAATCCATTTGGTAGAGCCCATGATCGCAATACACCATTCATCTCTAACCGCAAATCGAAATGAACCGTCTTTCCATAATGCTTCTGAAGAACAAATTTAGGACGTATTGGCATCACAAACTCCTTTCCGGAACTTAGGTTTTTTTCATCATACAACAGAAAACAACCTTACTTCCTATTATATACTGTCCAGTTGAACAACCGTTACACAACGGCTCTCAAGCTGTAAGGTGTTCATTAAAGCTTTAATGCTATCTGAGTATAGTTTAGTGTAACATGAACTCTGGAATCGCCAAATAAAAAAACTGTTTTCTTCGTAAACTTGGTACAATAAATTCATGTGCGGAAGATTTGCGGTAGCGATACCGAAAAAATTTACATCGTTTCTGGGCGTGGATCTGTCTTTACTGAAAACACTCCGGACTCCCTGTTATTTATAATGTCTCTTGTAACCAATACCTGGGGATATCTCCTGCCGGAATGGATGACCGGATTTACAAAAAAGGTAATCAACGCCTGGTCAGAGAGCATAGACACCATTATCTCCAGAAGCGAGGATGTCAGGATTATCGGCAAGGTATTGCTGAAAATGGCTTTCGTCTGATTTTATAACCGTTCTTATTTGGTTTTCTCTTGATTCGTATTACAATAACGCCATTCTAATGATTTAAGAAGAGGTAAATATGCAAATAGTGACCATTTTCATTGTTTTTTTAGTTTTGATGGTTATTATCTCGTTGTTTAAAAAAGAGGTGAACCGTACGGTAGGGGCGAAAGTCCTTCCAGCGATTCTCACTGGTGTGTTTGTGTTGGCTATTCTATTTTCTATGTTTGCGCAAGTACCAGCCGGTCATATGGGTTTGGTGTATCAATTTGGCGCGATTCGCGGGGTAAGAATGGATGGACTGCAGTTTAAAGCGCCGTGGCAATCAATTATTCCGGTCAATATCCAAACTCAAAAACAAGCATATCAAAACATCGTTTGTTTCAGCCAGGAAACCCAGGAAGTGTTTGTAAATGGAACGGTGAACTTTTATATCGAAAGCACCAACATCCGGAAACTGTATGAGAATGTGGGAAAATTATATGTTCAGAAATTAATTGATCCTCGTGTCATGCAAGAAGTAAAAAATCAGACCGTCAAGTATACTGCTGTAGACATTGCCCCTAACCGTGAACAGATCAGAAAAGCTGTCAAAGAAACCCTGATGAATGATCCTGAGTTGAAAGATAACTCTATTATCATCACCGATTTCTTGCTGGAAAACATTGATTTTCATGATGAATTCAAAAACGCAATCGAAGCCAAACAAGTCGCTACTCAAGAGGCTTTACGAGCTGCAGAACAGATTAAAATTGAAAAAGCGAAAGCCGACCAGGCGATCGAAACCGCCAGAGGGGTTGCACAATCAGAGTTTACCAAGAAAAAAGCAGAGGGTGACTGGATCCTTTATATCGGTCAGAAACAAGCTGAAGCCAACGCTCTGTTGAATAAAACCCTGACATCAGAACTGATTCAGCTGAAAATGATTGAAAAACTCTCTGATAAGCTCCAGATTATGATTGTTCCTTCCGGATCCGTTAATTTCTTCGATCCAAAGAGTCTTCTCAGCCAGTTAACATCAGCTACAGCGAAATAATTCTATCTTTAAACTTTTAGGACAGGGGACAGTCCCCTGTCCTAAAAGTGAAAGGAATGTTATGAACTTAAGAGAGGTCCTGATCGAGGATGAAGAAATTGCTTTACTATCTTATACGCATGATGATGACTGGGATATGTTTTTATGCTGGCAGGACCTTGATACCCAAATTGGCTACAATACAGTATTTTCGGAAAGTTTTGAAGAGTTCCGGCAAGAGGATATCTCACGATTTCCGTTTTATGG
>JAQVYZ010000157.1 GCA_028708485.1 Caldisericia bacterium
TCCACAAGGGGGAGCATCCGAAGCCCTGGGGGAAGGGGAGCCTTGGAGCGAACATCTGGCGAATCAACAACGACGGCAAGGGCTACGAGCTCAAGTTGTACAAAGCAAAAATGTCAGAAAACTACAGATCCGTGATCTCTTTCCAACTCAGGGGCGAGCCCTATATTCTCGGCCTGCACTATGAATTGGGGGCGAACATCTGGCGCATCAAAGAGGGCCCGGAGGGTCTGCATTTTGATCTCTGGAAATACAAGGCGGCCAAGATAATAGGGAATTACAGGCATTTCGAGGTGTTTTACCTGGACGGTCACCCCCATATATTCGGATTGCATGACGTCGGCGCGAACATCTGGCGCATCAACGACGATGCAAAGGGCCTCGAGCTGGTGACGTACGGGGCCAAGTTTCACAAGTACGACTTCGTCAGCATGTTTCACGTGGGGGGCAAGCCCTATGTCTTCGCAGCGACAATGGACAAGGAGAAAATCCCTCAGAGCCTGCTGGAGTTGGGGGTGTCAATCGCCGAGAGCCTGATCAAGTGGGAGCAGCTGATTTACCAGCCGGGAAAGGGATACGGCGTCATCTGGAAAATCGTGAAGGACCCCCAGGGAAAGCTCGCGGTTCAGAAGGTCACGCCGAAGGGGATACCGGTCTCCCACCGGTATAAAACAATGATCACCTTCGAGCAGGGAGGAAAGGCCTTTATTTTCGGGGTCCACGAGGAGAACTACGGGAACATCTGGCAGGTGAACGACGACCCCGCGAAAGGGTTTTCCCTCGTGTACTACGGCAAGACGGGCAAATCCATCAATCAGATCGTAAGCGAGAGCCAAACGGTAACCCGGTAAGGCAGGAAGATCAGACTCAACAGGCGCTGAACTTAGAACATTTAATGCCCATTCGGGCGCGGTAGGCGCTAAGGCATGGCCTTTTCCCCTAATGGCAAATTCATTTTGTCCGTTGGTGGTTCGGAGGGCCTTGCCAAAATATGGGACATTTCCTCCGGGAGTTGATCAGGCAATTCCCCGTGCCCGATAATCGCTTAGTCGGCGTCAGGCGCTTCGGCGGAGTAATCAACGGCTGGGCTTCTTTTACGTTCAACAACAGACGTATTATCTTTATGGGGTCTGGGCCTCAGAATAATATACGTACGATTAATCGGATAGATATTTTTTCAAGGGATTTGATTGAAAGCTTCCCGGATGTGCCGTAGCATTTTGGTCGAAAAAAGTCATCAAGAGAGGGCCAGAAATGGCCCTTTCTTTTTTGCATTTCACTTGTTAATCCTCAAACAAAGGATTCGTTCTGGGGTCAAGAATTGTAGGTGGACAAAAAACCCATAATCATCAATAATTCTGCGATAGTATCTTGGATTCCCACTTATAATCAAAAGCTCAAACATGTCTTCCTGAAAATGATCATCTGGTTCCGGTACAATTATTCACAATTACAAATTCAAAGGTAAACATGATTTACGGCTACGTTTAATAAATTTCTGGTTGAAGCACAAACATTACAAAATTGATCTCCCTCATGAAAGTGGACAGATTCATAAACTACCACTTTGGTGCATTAGCTACCTTCGAAGCCTGAGTATTTACTCCAATGATGGAGAATCAGGGAATGCGAAAGACGAGTCAGGCTTTTCCTGATTGACACACCTTCTCTAAGTCGAGAATATTAAAAGACGATCTCGGGCATCAGAAATGACGGCATAAAGACGGTGGTCTGCCTTCGCCCTTTGGCACCACAGGTCAGGCAACATACAAGGTGTACGAGGTAAATTTTGACCAAACCCTGATTCTCAGGAACTAAACATTGACAGAGGTGCCAACATGCTTGCCATCGATAAATTGGAACATGATAAAATCATAGAGGTTGCTCAGATCATGGGATATGACTCAGCAAAACCAACGGAGCTAAATCAATATATCAATGACATATCAAAAATGGATCTATGGGATATATCCAGAATCATCTTTTTTGGGAAAAAATATTGAGACTCACGAAGGGAAAATAAGGTACTGACCTGATTGGATTGGTCGGGGTCAGATGGCTCCGTTTTTTTAATGAACGTTTTAATAGGTAATCTTCATCATGCTGGACACCGTGGACTAAGGACGACTCGTAAGTGGAGAATATACCCATAATCTTTAATTTTTCCGGGATAAGCACCTTAAATTTCCACTTAAAATCAAAATCTGGAAAAAAGGCCTAAATTCCTCAAGTTCAACTTTTTTGTCCTTCCTGAAAGAGAAAAACCAACTTTATCGAGTATTCTTTATGATTACAATTGGCAATCGTGAAGAAAAGCAGGGCCGAAGATCAGGTTAACGCTCCTAAGGCACTTCTCTTAATATTCTGCCAGTACTCAAGAAGGAAAGACCTAAATTTCCCTTTAAGTCTTTCATAACAGATTCAATCAAAGGCTCATTTACGGGTTCCTCGGACATCCACTCAACAAGAAAATTGGCTCCAGTCCCGCTTTGGTCGTCTATGGAAACCTCGAAAATTGATGTCGAAAGAGGGTTTACATATTGCTCTGATTCTATGTAGGTTTTTACTAATTTGCCCTCGGTATTGAAAAAATTAACCATTGTCAGTTTAATTTTATTCGTTAAATCAGTATTGTGAATCGCTATAAAGGCGCTCAAATCATATTTTTGCTTTTTCAGAAAGGGAACATTTGAGTACACAGGCATATAGAGGACCTGCCCTTTGAGTTTTCGTCCACCTTTGTCTGGGATCTTCAGTATTTCTGGGTTGAAGGGAGTGCTTGTCAGCTTGGTTTCCGTTTCTTGCTTCCGACTTTCACAGGAAATGACTAAAACAGCAATTAAAAATACAAGGAGAAAACGTATAAGTTTAAACATTTCAGTCCTCCGGAAATATCTTTGGAACTTTGTAAGGTCAAGATGAGGGTAAATATATTGAAAAAGGGCGTGAATCAAATTTCATCATTGTTTCCTTTATTCTTCCGGTACGAATTCATCTCTTTGTTGAGACATTCAGGACAGATGCCATGCGTAAATGAGGCTTCCGAATGATCTTTTATGTAAGACTCGATTTGGTTCCAATAACCCTTATCATCACGAATTTTTTTGCAATGAGCACATATCGGTATCAACCCGCTTAACACTCTAACTTTTGAAAGGGCATTTCGAAGATCAGAGATAAGCCTTTCCCGTTCTACCTCGGCAAGTTTACGCTCTGTAATATCTCGATTACTGCCCCGTGCGCCAATGAAGTTTTTTCCATCATAAACTGGCTGAAAAGCGAGGGCAATCCACCTCTCTGATCCATCTCTGCAAATTATCCTGAACTCTATTTCAGAAAGGCCCGCCTCAAATTTACGGCGATTCATATTTTCCGCAACATGGGAGAGGTCATCCGGATGTATAAGCCTGTAAAAGAGGGTTGGGTCGGTTTCAAATTCCTCTGCCAGGTAACCGGTAATTCTCTCGCACGAAGGAGATGAATATATGAACTGCGCATCAGGACTGAGCCAAAATTCCCAATCGTATGTATTGTCGGCAATGACTCGGTATTTCTGCGCATCTTTTTTGGATATTTTTTCCAGTTGTCGCAACTTGCGCTCTTCTTCTTTCAGGTAGATGATCTCCTGACTCAACCTGGCT
>JAQVYZ010000158.1 GCA_028708485.1 Caldisericia bacterium
TCTATCTTCTTCCGTAAAAGATTTTCCCACATTATGACCCAAAGCTTTTAAAAAGGTAAAAGCCATACCGCCGCCAATACAAATCTTATCCAATTTTGGGAGTAATTTTCGGATAATACCGATTTTCGTGGATACTTTTGCTCCTCCTTGCAACAGGATAAAAGGATGTACCGGATTATCGAGTACTTTTGAGAGTTCCTGAATTTCTTTTTCCATCTGGAATCCGGCACAAGCCGGGAGAAAATCAGCAATCCCGCATACGGACGAATGCTCTCGATGAGAGGCGCTGAAGGCATCATTCACAAATAATTCACCCAACAAAGCCAATTCACGGGAAAAAACAGGATCATTTTTCGTTTCCCGCTTATCGAACCGTACATTTTCCAACAACACTATCTCTTTGTGCTGCATCTGGGATACAGCCTCAGTGACTTCCTCTCCCACAACCTGGTTCATCTTTTGGACTTTCACTTTCAATACCTCACTCAAGCGTTCCCCAACCTTATCTAAGCGAAATTTATCCTCTTGAGCGGTTGGACGCCCAAAATGCGACATTAAAATAATCTTGGCATCCCGGTCTAATAAGTATTTTATGGTTGGCATGGCGCTAATGATGCGTGAATCAGAGGTGATATCACCGTTGGCGTCCACCGGCACATTAAAATCCTCTCGAATTAATACTCTTCTATGACTTACCTGAACATCACGTATCGTTTTCACAGCGATTCTCCTACTGTATTTTTTTTCTGAGATAATCGGTCAGATCAGCGACTCTGCAAGAATAACCCCATTCGTTGTCATACCAACTCAGAACCTTAATGAACACACCGTCCACCACATTGGTGATCAACCCGTCAATCACACCAGACATAGAGGAGCCTTTGAAATCTGATGAGACTAGAGGTTCCATCGTGAAACCCAGAATCCCTTTCAAAGTCGTTTTTGAGGCTTCTTCCAAAACGTGGTTCACCTCATCGATCGAGGTCGGCTTAGTGACCGTACAGACAAAATCGGTGATGGAAACGGTAGGAGTAGGCACCCGTAATGAAATACCGGTTAATTTCCCGCTCAATTCAGGAATGACGATGCCCACCGCATTAGCAGCTCCTGTGGTGGTGGGAATGATATTGATCGCACCGGCCCTCGCTCTTCTTGGGTCCTTATGAGGTAAATCCAATATCCGCTGGTCAGAGGTATACGAGTGAACCGTCGTCATAAAACCTCTCTCCAGATGATAATTTTCATGGAGCACTTTCACAACAGGCGCCAAACTGTTCGTTGTACAGGAGGCATTGGATATCACCTGATGTTTTCCGGGATCCAGAATCCCCTCGTTCACGCCTAACACAATCATAGCATCTGCATCTTTGGATGGTGCCGTGATAATCACATGTTTGATAGTATCATTCAGATGCATCGCGGCATCTTTACGAGCAGTGAAAAGTCCTGTGGATTCAATGATCAGATCAATGGAAGGATCCCACGGAATCGATCCGATGGTGGGGACGTTCGTCACCTGTATGACTTCATTATCCACCATCATGCCGGTAGGAGTGCTTTTCACTTCTTTCGGATAGATACCGTAATTGGAATCATACTTCAGTAAATGAGCCAAGTTGGAAGCAGACGCTATGTCATTGATTTGCTTGACTTGTATCTCTGGATACCGCTCTGCTAGGGCTTTAAAGATTTGTTTCCCTACTCGACCAAACCCATTAATACCAATTTTCATGAATAACCTGCCTTATATTTTTTTTTGAACATCTACTCATCATTGTAAGGTCAGGGCATGAAAAAGCAAACATTTAAAATAAGCGAAACACAATAGAAATAGAAGAAAATGCACCTACTAAAAAAATTGTGCTGTTGTGGTTTACACTATTCTACATCATCCAAAGGCATTGCATTTAATAACTCTCGCAGTTTTTTAGCTTCAGACTTGGTTAAAGTAATGCCTTTACCCATTTTGGTATGATCCGGAGACCAATCTCGAATATCCACCTTGGCTGGATACTCATTCCAACTCACCATATTGAGTTCCTTAAACCAACCTTTTGCACTTTCTGAGATAACACCTAAGGATTCTGTAATTTCAAACTTAATTTCATCCATTGTTCATAGCCTTTCCGAATCAAAATCAATATAGCTTTTCATTTTACAAAAAAATCTTTCCATTGCCAGAGTTTATTGTACGATACCCCAAAATGTGTTTAATCGATTCTTGTACTCAACCAGGAACTGCATATAGGTGATTTCCAGGTCTACCATTTCATCATCCCGTTTACGAAACCACTCTGATAACCAAGCAAATCGCAGCGAAATCATCAGATCGACCAGAGACGCCCATTCCTCCTTAGAACCAAATCCCTCTCCGCTGAAATACTGAATAAAATTAGCTGTCATCCTATCCGCTAACGCTTCGGGGTTTTCCATCCCTAAACATCCTAACATATTGGCTATATCATACAATCTTGGTTTTCCTCCGCTGAATTCCCAGTCAATCACGCTGACAATCATGTTCTGACCCCAAAGAATATTCAGAGGATGGAAATCTCCATGGCAGAATATTTTTTCTTGTTGATACAAACTCGATATAAAGGGCTCCAAATGGTGTAATATCGGTTCGATAAGAGCATATTTCCCGGGGTGACGATGTTGAATGGTGTCTGCAAATCCGGGTATATATTGTTCTAATGACGGATCCCACGATTTCCCCAAATCCTGGGGTAACTTCAAAACAGCGTGCCTTAAATCAAGCAGGAACTCCGCCATTTCCAACCCACGCCACCCGTCCTGCCAATATGTCTGCCGGTTCAACGAAAGATGATCAACAAAATAGGATAACATCCAGTAAGAATCACCTTCTTCAGAAATGAATCGGTTCTGATGGTTCTTCAGGTAGGGCACTATCGGCAAAGAAGGATTGATCAGATGTATTCTCTCCAGATTTTCCGCGATGGCTAATTTTCTAGGAATGGCAGAAGGAGGAATTTTATCCAAAATATACCTTTGTTCCTTATCATCCTCCATCAGAAAACGTTCTAACGTCCTTTCCGGGCTGCCATACAGGGAATCATTGGGAAGCAATTGGAAGCTCGATACAAACCATTGTAATAGGATCGGTTGAAGATTTTCTGTACTACTACTACTTGGACTCATGAGTTTTGCCTCCGAAACCAATATTCATTTTCTTTACTTTTTATATTTTACTCAGTTTTTCTTGATTTCTCTTATACTCTTTCCTATTTGTTTCAGTTGTTTGAAGAGCTCCGGTTATTTCATACAATTGTGGTGAAGGAGAATAGAAATGAAATACAAACAATGGCTATGCTATGTAATGATCATGATACTGTTTACTTTTTTGACTAGTTGCTCTCAATCGAAACCTTATGAACTGCAGGTTTTATTAGATAAACAACCGTATAAAACCTTCACCTTGAAAGAGATTAAGGCGATGCCAGCAGAATCCTTTTTAGCAGACGGGAGAATCGAATCCGGTCCATCGATAGCCACCCTGCTTAAATATGCCGGCGTCCAGACATATGCAAAAATTGAGGTCATGAATGAAGCGTTTGAGCTTGTTGAATTCAGTTCCGAACAAAATATGAAC
>JAQVYZ010000159.1 GCA_028708485.1 Caldisericia bacterium
GGCCTGAAAAGAATATCCCCCTAAACTTCTCGTATGATGTGGGAGAAGATATTTATTACGCCTCAGATTATGACATGTCCGAATTGGTTCCTCCTTTGAATCCTCCTGCTCCAATGCAGCCAAATCCATCTCCATCGTCCACAAATCCTGTGTTTTTTGGTACAGGCCTATATGACAATATTCTTTATTTCGATCATGACCAGAATGGAATAGTGACCGCTGGCGATATCCGTATAGTAGACTTAGACGGGTATTATGCTCCAGGCAGCGTGATATCCTCTAATGTTATGATTGACCTTGACTTGACCTCTCCTCTTACCTCGGCGAATGTTCCCATCCGAGCCTATTTAGATAATGGCTACCTTGTAGCCGCTTACGTTGATGTGGATAATTCTCTTACCATCTCTACCGGAGATATTCGATTGAATAAAGTATCTGAATATTCTCCATATACTGTTGTTCAGACTAATGACAAGGACAATAATGATCCGCTCGCTGTTCCTCCCCAAACTCCTTTAACCTTAACCAATGCGCTTCTTGCTTTTATTGGATTGGTCAGGCAAAATCAATTGTTAGTTAGGGTAAGTTTAACCCAGCTTGTCAGAATCACTCCTTATCTAGTGAATATCAATGATACCCGTTTAACTACCGTTACCATTTCCGATGCTTTTTATGAATGCGGATCCATTGTCGGAGCAAAACTGGATTTCTGGATTAACGAGAACATTATCCATGGTTTTAGTATGGGTAAAAATAGCAATTTCCGGTATATTGACTGGCCGGTTTTGCCTTCTGATAGTGTTGGGCTGCAAGTCAATGTTGACAAACAATTTCAGGTTGAATTGACTTCTGAAATACAAATTTCAGTAGATCCTTCTCCAAAAGCTGCGCGATGGGAAGACGGCGTTTTTTATCCCGCTGAAGAAGTGTACATATACATTTTAGATAGTGAAGGACCGGAAGGATTACAGATTTATGAAGATTACAGAATCCTGACAGCTGAAAATCCAATGATTAGTTTTCAATATACTCCCTACAGGGGATCTTGTCCTCCCAGTGGTCAAAGTATAGGTTTCCGAAAAATCTATAATCTAGATAAACGACGCTACGAGCTTGAATCATATGATTTAAGAATGCGGATCATTGCCATTCGCGATTCAGGCGGGGTGGATAACCCCGTACCGTTATCACTGCCTTTGATCGATCCTTATGCTCAGATGCATGATAACAACCTTCAATTTGGTGGAAAAGTGAAAGGGAACAATGCTTGGGATCCTCCACCATATCCGATTCCCCCACTACCTGCTGAACTAAAACACGCT
This sequence comes from Caldisericia bacterium, assembly GCA_028708485.1. GTDB lineage: Bacteria > Caldisericota > Caldisericia > UBA6126 > UBA6126 > UBA6126. Next base: position 1,323 of record JAQVYZ010000159.1, read on the forward strand.
TATGATTGTTATGCCAATCTTCGGTATGAAATACTGCCGGAAGGCATTAAATCTCTTCCATCAAAGAAATGTGTAGGTCTGTTGGACCAACGTTTCCCGAATTTGTCTGTTCGAATTACAAATCCTAATAATTCATACGATGTCAATGATCCAGAGGGTTCAGTGATATCCATACCAGGCGGCGAAGAGGTGGTCGCTTTATACAATGCACATAATGCCGGTGTAGATTATGTATTCACCGGTTATATGAAGCACACTGCTGCTGCTTATTTATACGGTAATACTTACTTAACCGGCTCTCAGTATGCCATTGATGATCCGCAAAAAATTATCGGACAGTATAATTTGGATGGCACATTAATTATCTGGTTATGGAACGATTGTGGCGCTAGGCCGGGTATGTTGGATAGCGGTGATTTTTTATGGATACCGAATTTATATTACGATCCGATCACTCCAGAAAAAGGTCCTGAAAGATTACCAGGATATTTAAAATTAGCAGATAAGTTGATTTTTTCAGACAATGACTGTTCTTTAGGTGATAGTAACTGCAAAACATGCGGAGCTCTTTCCTTTGATAAAGATGGCACTGTCACCTCAGGTGATTCTTTTAATCTGTCCGATGATGAAGTAATCACGATTACCACTTATGGTGTCCCTACCTACTTAAGAAACTATGGAGAGGCGCCGATGCCTTCCACTGATCCGGGCGGGGACCTCTATTTGGCGCTTTTACCTCGTGATGCTCTCACAAAATTGCAGGTACAGATATATACTTTTAATGTTTTGTTTGACTATAATTCCTCTATTAAACATCCGCCTTACTACATTATCGATGAAGCAGATCATAAACAAGGTTATTTTGACGAAGCTTTACAAATGGATCTTACTAAGCCAGGTTCTGGATTAAACCGATACCTTTCGATGGGTATTGATTATTGTGGTGTTTATGAGTTTAAAGTGCTGGCTCCGGACCCTTATGTGAACTTTGCTGAATTTATCACGGTTGACCATGCTTTACAGAACTCACAAGTAAATTACACCTCTGGTGTGAATGCTCTTTCCACATTACCGGTACCTACTCCTCAAATTGCTTATCCCTATAATCCGATGGTTCTTGATGTTGCAAAAGACCTGAGAGGATATCCCGGTGGACAGTCTCACACGGGCAGAGTTGCAGGGGGTGTGTTGAATGGCGGTTATATTCGATCAGATGACCAGCATTCAGGATGGAATGCTTACCCCGCTATTTGGTGGTGGCATTGGTATGAAGGGATTGAGTATAACAATTTCACTGATTTTAATAAATTAGGTACTGAATTCTTTCCTATGACAGATTATGGATCTTACTTTATTTTGAAAGATATTGATGGTTACCACTTAAGCTTAACCAAAGGAACCGATCTCGAAAGACTTATTCGCAGAATTGAGATCACTGGACCCTTTGCCAGGCCTAAAGTGTATGATCAACTTAATAACTCCTTGCTCTCACGGTACAGATATAACAACACGGAAAATGTACCGATTGTATATGACTGGAGCGGGAAGATTATTATTGATGCTTCTAACCAGGATGATTATGAAATGTATTGGGAAAGTACCATGTTTGGTCGTCATACTAATATAGATCTGCTTCCGAATAAAACCTATAAAGCAACCGAAATCTATAACTGGTCCAATGTGAATGGCAGTCAAAATCCCTATCCTACCCAGAATCCTTTTGTCAACGAGATGAGATTGCTTGATTACCGTGGACTGAACAATATCTGGAGAGTGGAAGAGTATATTCCGATAAGTGCCGGTCGCATCAATATTAAAGTAATTTTAGCCGATGGCACTGTAAAAATTTTCCAGGATTGCTGTGCTGAGCCACCAACTGATGGTTTGGAAGTCCACGCACTGAATGTTGTTACCGATACAGAAGGTGTTTCTGCCGATACCGACAATAAAGTCACAGCCACGATAAAAGAGACAGAAGTTATGCAGGCAGAGCAATTATGTAATGATGCCTATGCGTATATATGGCAGGACCGCGGCGTCATCAACCGCTCCTCCAATCTGTACGACGGTGCTGGAGATGGCTGGGTCACCAACCCGCCTCATTCCTCCGCCCATACTGAATTACAAGCACAGTACCTGCAAGAAGAAGACCTGAACAGCGATGGAAAGATCTCCTTCCGTGAATATGAAACAGAAATTATGGGTACGTATGACTTGGCCACCAATACCTGGAACGGCGGCGTCATCGATGCGCGCACCTTCCACCGCAACAACGGAGAATACGT
>JAQVYZ010000160.1 GCA_028708485.1 Caldisericia bacterium
ACCTGAACTCTTGCATTGGCAGAGTCAACTATGAAAATTTTTTCATTATTCGAGGCTATGCCACCCACTCGGTCAAATTCCCGTTCATTTTGCCCGAATCCGCCGAAACCAAGTTGAAACACATTGCCTCGGATAAACGCCTGGACCCGGTTGTTGTAGGAATCAGCGACGTAAAGCCTTTGTTGTTCGACATTCAAATAAGTGGGAGAGAAAAAAAGACCTTTTGGCAAACCTCCCCCAATGATGATTTCTTCGCTGTTTTCCGGTTCTATGGCTTTAACAATATTTGGTTTTGCAAACATCCCTGAAAAGGTTGATGAGATTCCGAGGTGAGAGATTAAGATTAGTACCACGATCAATCTAAATAATTTCATGATCCCTCCTTCAACGATTCAAGAAAAAAGACTAGCATCTGTTTCTTTTTCATATTTACCCTTCTTACTTGCCTTAAAATCAATTATTTCTATATTTAGCTAAATAACGATATATTTATATTTCAAAAACTTCAAGATGTCAATTTTGTATCCGATTAAAAATTTTCTAGTGCCAATTGCAACATCCTGTCAAATCAAACAATTCTATTGCAATACCTTTTGGCGCTGAGATGATTAATTGATAGCAATTCCATATTGTTGAAAAGTGCTAAAAATGTCCTCTTTAGAGATATAGCCGGTATGGCGTGTGAGTTCCTTTCCTTTTTTATCATAGAAAATCTGTGTTGGGATAACACTGATTCCGTATTTTGATGCTTTATCAGGATTTTCAGCGGTATTGATAAACTCGACAATCAATTGATCGCTGTATTCAGCTTCAAGCGCTTCCATGACAGGAATCATCATCTTGCAAGGGGTGCATGATGTGGTACCTAAATCAATCATTTTGGGGAGACCGGTTCTTTGAGTTTTTTTCTCAGGGGAGGCTGTAATGCCCGATTGAGGATTATTGGAGCTTTGTACAATCTTCCAGGTTACCAATCCAGCGCTAATAAATATGACTGCACAAATCAAGATAGTAGTTCTATAGATTTGAAAAGCTGAAGGTTTTTTTGCTTGCTTTTTTTTGCCAAAACCTTGTACCTGAACTTTCTGATGTTGTTTATGTTTTGCCATTGCTTACCCCCTGCTCATTTAAATCTATAAATGAATCTTTATCTGAAACTGAATTTCAACACCTAATAAAAATACCTGGTATAAATATATTATGCTTCTCTTATATTACAAGAATGTTATATATTAATTTAAAAATTTTTTTGAAAAAATGATTTTCAGTTTCATTTCTTTTTTATGAATTTTACTGCTTGATTACAGTATAATAGCTAGTGTTATCCCAGTCTATTGGTTTGAGTGGACTGGATTTGAATATTATGTAGAGTCAGGGGGGTTCGAATGGGTAAAAAAGCTTCAATCGTATTATTTTCCGGTGATTTTGATAAAGTCATGGCAGCGTATATTATCGCGAATGGCGCAGCTGCTTCTGGTATGGAAGTCACTATGTTCTTTACATTCTGGGGTTTCAACGCCATTAAAAAGAACAAAGGTCCTATCGTAGGAGCAAAAAACTGGATGCAGAAGATGATGGGCATCATGAACCGGGGAGGCTCTTCAAGACTACCTTTATCTAAATTTAACATGGGCGGTATGGGTAGATCGATGATGAAAAAGATCATGAAAGGCCAGAATGTGCAAACTCTTGAGGAACTGATGGCTGATGCTGTTGATTTAGGAGTAAAATATATTGCCTGTAAGATGACGATGGATGTTATGGGTATCAGCAAGGAAGACCTGGTTCCCGAAGTAAAGGATATAGTCGGAGTGGCTACCTATATCGCTGAAGCCAAAGACTGCGATCTTAATTTGTTCATTTAGGAGGGCATGATGCAAACTGATTTTGAGTTAGACACTACCGGGATGGCTTGTCCGGTACCGATTGTGAAAACCGCCAAGAAAATGAGAGAGATGACTTCCGGACAAACGCTCAAGATCATCTCGGATGACGATGGTTTCCGGGCAGATATCGTTGCGTGGTGTGAATCCACTGGTAATGAGTTTATTCAGCTGGATGAAGAGGGCGGAAAGTTGATCGGATACGTTAGGAAGGCAGCCTGATGCATTTAGGTTTTTTGATCACCACCTCGCCATATACCTTTCAGAATATGGACCATGCGATTGGTTTGATGGAAGCAGCGCTGGAAAAGGGACACACCTGCGAGATGTTCTTGTATATGGATGGCGTGATCGCCTCCTCGGCCAATATCAAGCCTGGCCAGGACAGGAGCATACCGCTTAAAATGCAGGCATTGATGGAAAAAGGTGCTCGGGTGACCTCCTGCGGTGTCTGCTGCAATTACCGTGGCGTCAAACACACTGATTTTCAAAATGGAGTGAAGCAAGCCGGATTGGCTGCATTAGGCAGGATGATCAACGAATCTGACCGAGTCATTACATTGGGGTTTTAATATGGAAAAAACAACGATCATTTTAGTGACAGAACCGCCTTATGGTTCTGCTATCTCTGCAGAAGCTTTCCGAAGTGCCATGGGCTTGCCTACCGTGAATATCAAAACAAAAGTTATACTGATGGGGGATGGCATTTTTGCGATGTTGAAAAATGCCAAACCGAAAGAAGCTCTGGATTTCGGACACATGGGGGAAGCTTTTCTGATGGGAGAGGAGTTTGATTTTTCTACCTATATTCACAAGGAATCCTTCATGGCCAGAGGACTTAGTGAAGAAGATTTGATGCCATGCGAAATCATTGATAATGTACAGCTGGAAACAATGTTACGGGAAGCCGATTCCATTTTGAGGTTTTAACCATGAAAAAAATATGTTTTATGTTAACGAAGTCTCCCTATGGGCATTCTGAGACGTCTGAATTGTTGAACAGAGCGAAGCCGGGTGATGTTGTGGTGATCGCTCAGGATGCTGTATTCGGTTTAATTAATCCTTCAGGGGATTTTTCCAGGATAATTCAACAAAAGCGAGAGAGTGGCGTCAGAATTGTCGCTTCGGCGCCGGATTGCCAGGCACGGGGCATCCAACCATTCCAGGCGATGTCTCAGGTCAGTTTTGCGGAACAGGTGGATTTAATCTGTGAGTGCGAATTATTCTGTTAGGTTGCTGATTAATCTTCGAGTTCTTCTAGGCTGGTATCCAGGTAGAGGAGGTTATTATCCGGGTCACGCATATAGATGCTGCCTGTTCCATCCTCGTTTACCGCTTCAATTTTCTCAATCGGTAGTCCGATTTTTTCCATCCAATTTTGTAAACAATAGATATTACCACCCCTGAAATTCAGGAGGTTTTCTTCAATATGACCTTGATATAGTCCTAAAACGAAATCCCGGTAGTGCAAAATACCCCATCCTTCATCCGGATAGACTTCCTGATCAATAAAACCCAGCTTATGATAGAATTCAAGAGAAGCAGTCAAGTTCTTTACATTTAAACACAGTTCTATTCGGCCAAGGTTCATTATCATGCCTCCAAAGTTTCCCACTTTTTATTTTACGTTATCCACTGCTGTGGAAAACTCGTTGATATCTTTTTTATTTTATATTAAAAACCAGATAC
>JAQVYZ010000161.1 GCA_028708485.1 Caldisericia bacterium
CGCCAAACATTCCTATCAGCAAGCCCTTGCAATCCATCCGGGCTTTACTTCCGCCCGTTATGAATTGGGAACGCTGTATCTGCAGGAAGGGAATTGGCTGGAAGCCTATGATCATTTTAAAGCCGTTCTTGACTCGCCGGTTTATGACGTTTCCTTATTCACAGATGTGTATATGCACTTGTCTGAGATCAGTATCCGTTTCGGGTGGATTGCGGAAGCGGAAAATTATCTGGATGTAGCCCAGTCAATCTCACCCAAAGATAAGCGAGTACATCTGTCGCTAGGTAAAATTTACTTAAAAGAATCCAAGATTATTGGGTCTGAAGTCGCTCTAGATAAAGCAGAAGAGCATTTAGGGACCGCTACGGAATTGAATCCGGAAAATTGTGAAGCGATTTATTATCTTGGTCAGGTCTATTATTCGAAAGCCCAGTATCTTCCAGCCATTAAGCAATATCTTCTCGCTATTGAGAAAGGATTATATACAGATAGGGGAGAGCCTTTTGCTACTTTGAGCAATTGTTATTTGTGGATTAGCCGTTCTTACTTCCGTCTGTATAAAGATATGCTCTTTTCCTCCAAAGATTACTTGAGAGAAGCGATTGAGTATATCCGCAAAATACCGGTTAAAGATGCAGAACATCCCTTGTTGCTGGAATATATGATTGAATTGTATCAATCAGCCGGAATGAAAGAGGAAACCGAATCTACCCGAGCTACTTTAAAGAAAAAGGTCATTCAACTGAAACCTCTGCCGGGAATTTCTGATTGTACACCCGGGATGATTAAGATCTTAACTGTGTTTGCTCCCTCTATCACTTCAGAGGAGAGCGAAGAGAGAGCCATCTTTTCGAAAGGCAACCTGGGTCACATTGAAACGATCATTGAGCCTGGAAATGCAGAGCTCATTATCACTGGCAATATCGGAGAGAGTTTCCGGAATTCCATCACTGTCGCGTATGGATTTGTCAAGTATTTTTTACAACCTTATTACCTGGAAATATTATCCGAGAAAATGAAAATACATGTGGATATTCCCGGATGGTATCCGAAATATGACGGACCATCTGCAGGGGTGGGTATCGCCGTCTCCATGATCTCCGCTTTACTGAAACAACCTATTCCCCCTACCTTTACCATGACTGGTGAGATCACTTTAATGGGCAACATTATGCCTGTCGGTGGCATTAAAGAAAAGATTGAAGCTACCTTGGAAAAAAATATCAGCCGCGTGTATATACCCGTTGATAACCGGGGGGATTATCTGGATATGATTTTGAAGGGTCTTGATGAGATGCATGAATATCCCGAGATCGTACCGGTATCCAATGTGGAAGATATAGTAAAACAGATCTTTACTTTTCCGGATCGTAAGAAGAATTAAGCGTTGATTCGATTTCCTTTTTCAGGGAGGGTTCCCAAAACGAGGAAGGCAATCTAACCAAAAATCCTCCGTTTTTTATTGTCATATAGTGTAAGCCTGCTTGCCAGGAACCTGAAGATACTTGTTGTACGATATTTTCCAGGGGAGAAGTATAGACTTTCAGGACAGAACCAAGTATGGAAAGAGGATCATCCTGGTTCCATACATCAGGCAACAGGAGATAGTGATTTTTCCCCGGAAGAGTGGAGATCCACTTCAAGAATGCCGGAACATAGGCGCCTTCAGTGACGCAAAAAATAGAAACAGCTCGGTTAGGGGCAGCAAAATCAACCTGTTCGAATGAATCTTTTTGGATAGGCCATTCTAAAGTGGACGGGGTGATGGCAGAGGATTGTAATCCCTTTGTAAAAGCTGTTTCCTCGTATAATCGAATCGGATTTTTGGTCGGGAGATCCGTCACAAGCCAGTAGGAAGCTTTTTTCGGGAAGTAGCTGCAAATCTGTCCCATTAAGAAAGTGATATCCTCTTTCCGGTAAAGGATCCATTGTAGGTTGGGTACCGTTGCGGAAATAGTCAACACATCCTCGGGAATAGCTTGCATTAAAACAAAATATGTCTCTGGAAATTCTTTGGCAACCTGCATAATGAATCGAGAGAATAAGGGTCCGCAAAAAACAATCCGGTTTTGTTGAGCCAGATTTCGTAAAGCGGTTTTATACTCTGAAGCAAAATCACAAGTCTGTATTTCCAGATGGATACGTTTTTTTTTCTCAAGCGTATTGAAAGCTGTCAGAAAAGGTTTCGTGAAAACAGGTTCCTCGGGTCCCAGGATATCTATGCAAAAGCCGACGGAAAGCGTTTGATTAAGTGATTTTCCGGAAAGAAGGCTGCATCCGGCAGGAATCATACAAAACAGTAACAGTCAACTAACGATAATATATATATAGTGGTGAATGATAGCGAAATATTTATTTTCCACGAGTTGATAAAAAAAAGTCCGGGTAAATACCCGGACTTTTTTTGGGTAGCTGACTACTTGGATGCGACGATTTCTTTGAAAGCTTTGCCAGGACGGAAAACGGGCACTCTCTTTTCAGGAATGGTCATTTTCTTGCGGGTCTTTGGATTGACACCGGTTCTCTGCGCACGCTTCTTGGCCTCAAAATTACCGAAACCGATAATGGCCACTTTGTCGCCTTTTTTTACAGATAGCTTGACAGTGTCGAAGAAGTTACTTAAAACAGCCTCAACTTCTTTCTGCGGTGCTTTCGTCTTTTTTGCTACTTCTTTAACTAACTCAGTCTTAGTCATTATTTATCCCTCCTATAGATGGTTTTGCTCTCATTATTACAACATTTTTTTTTCAAATCAAGTGTTAATCACCTTTTTTTTTCATTTTTTTGCCTTTTTTTTGAAAAAAAGTGCAATTTATGCAGATATTTTTACCTGTAGGAAGATCAAGGAAAGCTTGATAAGCTTGTTATAATGAGGAGTCATGCGTAATAATAGATTTCATCAAAAAAATTGCGATAATATTTTTATGAAAATATCGAAAAATGGCATTTTTTATTTTTTCATGATCGTTTTTTTGGTTCTTTTCCAAATTTTGTATTCCCATCAACATCGGATCACTACTTTTCATGATAAAACAGAGAGAAAATGGATCCATACGATTGAACAAACTTACGAACTGCTTGATGGTACCTGGGATAACCAAATCGGATCCTCTGCTCAGGCGATTTTTGGTTATCAAGTTGCCCAGCAAAAAAAACACTATGTTGCCATCGCCAGGCGAAAAGAAAAGGCAGAGGATGTACTGCTGACGATCCGGTCGGATTCGAATACTTTTCAGGAGTCTTTTCAATTTGCTCCCTATTCTTTGCAAAAAAATAATAACCTTGATTTTCGGGGTGTGATGGATATTGACATGGATAATCACCAAGATTTGGTGGTGGTTGCCAACGGGAATTACGGAAAACGGATCTTTATCTTTCCCTTGTTGGAAACTATGCAACCGGAACACTTTTTAATGCTCGAAACCTATCACAGAATTCAATTTCAGGATCTGGACCAGGATGGATTGACTGAGATTATTGCTTTAACAGAAAAGAATGGCATCCCACAACCGCCTTCCATTTTCCATTACCGAACC
>JAQVYZ010000162.1 GCA_028708485.1 Caldisericia bacterium
TCCATGAGCTTGAAGATTACATGGAGAAGCAAAGTGCCTGGAATGGCTCTTATACAGATTGGCAGCTGAAAGTGATTCGATTCATGGAACAATCCATGCACGCTCCAGACACTCTCTCCTATACAAAATCAAGCCATATTTTTCAAAATCCGGATGCGTACGGAATTGGGCATTGGTTATTTCATTTGTTGAGAGAAAAATCGGAATTATTTATGAAATGTTACAACGAAGCATTAAATGAGACCAAAATGAGTATTCAGCGAATGGTAGTTAGAGATTCCATGATGAATATTCCTTACTACCTCAACCGGATTTTTGATGCAAATCGTTATTATAGAACCGCTTTATACATGCATACTGAAACCAAGAAGCTGTATTTTCGGGAAAGCGGACGATGGCTTGAATTTAACCCTCCTTTTGACCATGGATTTATCACTGGAAAAGCAATTCCCTTTCTAAACGAACTCAGGCTTTTGGATAAAACCATCGCCCTTCCTGAAAGCGGATCAAAGTATACTCCTGCCTGTAAAGCCATGGTAAGACTTCTCCGTGAAAATGACGTTGACTTGCCCGAGTCCGGGATCATACGAATAGGCTTGAATTTTCTAGATCATATCAACTTAAAAACTGAGTATCAACTACAATTTCCTGCCATTCTTCAACCTTATTTTGGGAAGTCTCTTTCTACGGATCAATTCAGTAAAACCTGGCGTATTGTCTGTGAACAGATTCAAGAGGTACTTACCGGATCAAAACGTTATGAGGAAGATCAGCAAGTAAGGTTGGTGGAAGAATGGTTTGCTGATGACCATTCCAAAGCGCTCTCGTTTATGGATCCAGCGATGAGATCGTTGCTTTGGAAAACTCATCAGAATTATCGGGATGCCCGTGAAAAAAAGCAGAACAAAGCCTCTGATAGCTCCATTTTAACCTTTCGGGTGGAAAAATGGAAACTCAACCTGTTGGTGGATTATTATAAGCAACGTTTAGTTCAAGTGATGGATGGATTGCATTACCTGAATAATCGCCCATACTCTCTCTCTGTTTTTCTGATGTTCGGTCCGGAGTTTTTTTGGGAATTATTAGAATATGTAACTTTTCGGGAAGAAAAAGAGTAATAGTATTCGAATACACAAAGAGGAGGAAAATGATGGAAGAAATAGATAGGAAAGAAGAAGAACAAGCAGAGACTATGGAAAGTATTTTTCATACTGGTACCGACGGGCAAAGAAGGAATAAGACTGCAAAACCTACAAGGCAAAATAAAGCCGTTCTGGTAGCGGTTTGTACTTTATTGTTTTTTATTGGTAGTACGATGGGAAGTTTATTTACGGTTTATTGGCTGAGTTATAAGCCATCCTTTTTACCGGTACCCCCGGTGATAAAAAATATTGAATCAAATGGCACCGGATCAATGATCCAGGTGAAAAACCCTAACAAAACACAGAGTGAAGATTTGGTCGTTCAGATTTCTGAAACAGCCAGCCAAGTAGTCGTGAAAATAGAAAATTACCAATCTTCACGAAGAGGTTTAGCCAATGCCGGTTATGGATCCGGCTTTGTCGTGTCTTCGGATGGCTACATTATTACGAATAATCATGTAGTGGAAGATGCAGATGCGCTCGATGTAGTCTTTAAAAACGGAAAAAAGTTCGAAGCCAAACTGATTGGTTCCGATCCTATTTCAGACATTGCGGTAATCCAAATCAAAGCCAAAGACCTTGACTACCTGAAGTTAGCAAACTCTGATCAGATATCAGTCGGACAAACTGTGATTGCTATCGGTAACCCTTTAGGATACGGTTCTACCGTAACTACCGGTGTTGTCAGCGGAATTCAACGGGAAGTGTCTCCTCCCTCCACCAACACTCCAGATCCTTACTATTTTGACCCCTTTGGGGGTATCCAGCAACAAACTACAACTTCAGCCAAGATCCCCATGGTGGGAATCATCCAAACCGATGCAGCCATTAATCCTGGCAATTCGGGAGGTCCTTTGTTAAACCTTAACGGTGAAGTGATTGGGGTAAATTTCATGATTGATTCATCCGGACAGGGAATTGGTTTTGCGGTCTCTTCGAATACCGTTCAGAAAGTCAAAGCAGATTTAATTGAATATGGACGTGTTTCCTGGGCTTCTTTAGGAGTGGTGATCACTGGCAACTCAGAAGATGTAGCTTATGAATTGGAACTGAAGACCAGCGAAGGTATAGTAGTCATGGAAGTACCGGCTGGCAAAGCCAGAGAGGCTGGAATTAAGAAAAATGATGTGATCTTAGGGATTGAGGGGAAACCTATGCAATCTCCGGAAGAGTTTATTACGTATATCCGATCCAAAAATGTTGGCGATAAAGTAAAATTATCCATCAACAGAGCTGGTAAAACCATGGAACTTGAGGTAGAATTACAGGAATTATCCAGTAATTAAATTCAAAGGAAGGTCTTTTGAGCAGCGAAAAGATCCTGATAAAAGAAATTGACGCTGAAGAAGATTTTAAAGAATGTGTTAAAATTCAGCAGGAACTTGTCCAACTCAATGAAGTTGGTATAGTTCCTGCTTATCTGTTAAAACTGATCGGAGAGAATGGCGGACTGACTCTTGGTTGTTATCTAAACGAGAAACTATTGGGTTTTAATTTTTCTTTTTCGGCTTATTCTAACAAAGAAGGTTATTACCTGTTCAGCGATACAATGGGCTTTTACCGTGCTTATCAGAGAAAATCCCTTGGGTTTCTTGTAAAACAGGTTCAGTTCCAATTAGCCCTCGAAAAGGGAGCCGGTAAAGTCATTTGGACTTATGATCCGTTGCTGGGTCCCAATGCAAATATTAATATCCGAAAAGTAGGAGGTATAGTCCACCATTACGAGACGGATAAGTACGCTGAAATAACCTATTCAAAAGGAGTTTCCATCCCGGCTGATCGTTTTATTTTGGATTGGCAGATCAAATCCAAACGCGTTCAATCCAGAATTCTGGAAGATCATATTCACGGATCTTTATTGCCGGAGTCTTTTCAGAAGGTTTTTGCCAGCAGAACAATACCGGTGATTTATCACTCCTCTCACCAGAAAATTCATTTTGAATTCAGGGAAATCACAGATCTGTATTTTTTGCCGAAAGAACCGGTTGTGTTGATAGAAATCCCATATGAATTTCAGGAAATCAAGGAAAAAATACCAGAGTTAGCCTTTGACTGGCGAATCAAAACCCGTCGACTCTTTCAATTTTATCTGAATACCCATCATTACAGAGTCATTGATTTTTACCAACTGGAAGAGAATAATGAAATGAGAAATTTCTATGTGTTGGCTAAATTACCGCTGGTGCAGATTTTAGAATCGGGTATTTAGCTGATTCACCCACCAATACAGAGCAATCAGGGTTTTCGCATCTTGTAATTCTTTTTGAGCAACATTATCGCTCAAAAAATTCTCAATTTCAGTTCGGGTGTACCAAATCAACTGAATGTCCTCCATCATGTCTTTATCGCCATAAGAAGGTTGCTCATCAGATTTCTTATGTACTATG
>JAQVYZ010000163.1 GCA_028708485.1 Caldisericia bacterium
TTCACGCCCGGTTCCTGCAAATCTTGCAGAGTGAATCCCGGGAAGCCTATTCAATGCTTTCACTTCTAATCCGGAATCATCTCCAAGCACCCCATCTACCTCTACATGTAAAAAATGCTCAACTTTGGCTTTGGCATTTTCCTGATAAGTCGAATAACATTCTACTTCCTGAGGGAGTGAAAGCTGCAACTCGACAGGCATGACGCAATCGATCCCGATGGATTGGAACGAGGGAGATAGTTCCTGATATTTGTGCTGGTTATTGGAAGCTATTAAGAGCTTCATGTCCGGTTATTCTCAGGGAAATTGAGACAATACTTTGTTTTGCTCATCAAATAGCTCCGTAATGCCTTTTTTGCCGTATTGAAGCATGGTGTTTAGCTCTTCGAGTGAGAAGGCACGTTTTTCACCCGTCCCTTGGATCTCAATGAAATTGCCAGAGTCATCCATGACGACGTTCAAGTCAACATCTGCCTGGGAATCCTCTAAAAAATCCAGATCCAATAATACTTCATGCTTTAATAACCCAACGCTGATTGAGGCTATCTGTCTTTTTACCAGGGAGATCGGCATGTGATGGGATTGTAAAGCCAGGCAGACCGCAACATAGGAACCGGTGATGGAAGCTGTCCGGGTGCCTCCGTCTGCTTCTAAGACATCACAATCCACCTGAATGGTTCTGGTGCCAAGGTTTTTTAAATCAAAAGCAGTCCGTAATGATCGACCAATCAAACGTTGAATCTCCATATGCCTTCCGTGACGGATGACTCCATTCTCACGGTTGATCCGATTGGGAGTAGAGTTCGGCATCATGCCATATTCAGCAGTCAACCAGCCGCTATCTGTATTTTTTAGAAAGACTGGGACCTTTTCCTCAATAATGGCGGTACATAGTACACGGGTACTTCCCATTTCAATCAGAATGGAACTTGGAAGATGATGCAAATAGTGGGGAGTAATTTTTACAGTTCTTAGCGCATTGTCAGCTCTCTCATTACCCCTCATCATCAATCTACTGTCAGTGTTTTGCTGATATTTCTTGGGAAATCAGGATCATATCCGCTTAAAACAGAAGAAAAATAGGCGATCAACTGCATACAAACAACATTCGCAAATGGGGTGAGATAGTGGTGACAATTCGGAGTGATGATATAGGAATTGGCATTTCGGGCGTATCCTTCATCATATGGTGAAATCAGGACAACAAAACCTTTCCTGACGGTGATCTCGTTAATGTGCGAGATGACCATTCCGGATTCTGAAGGACTGGCCGGAAACAGGATAGGGTATCCTTCTTCTACAATGGAGAGGGGTCCATGCTTGAATTCAGAAGAGTACATTCCCTCGCAATGCCTGTAATACACTTCTTTTATTTTCAGCGCGCCTTCCATGGCAGAGCCATAATTTAAACCATACCCCAGGCAGTATAAATCATGGGCTTTTGAGATAACAGTGTCCGCAAGAGCCTGGCATGGCTCTTCATCCTGCTCAATTGTTTTGGCAATCAACTCGGGTATCGCGCCAATAATGGAAAATACCTCTTCGGCTTCAGGGGCTCCGGTTTGTTTCGCTATATAGGCGGATAGGTATAAAAACAGGAGAATCTGGTTCATAAAGGTTTTTGTTGCCGGTACGCTTGTCTCTACCCCGGCTGCAATATTCAAGGTAATATCACTTTTATGGGCGATGCTAGAGCCGATAATATTGACCATGCTGATGATGGGACAAAGCTTACCATCCCTGATCGGGTTGATGACATTCACTACATCTTTGGTCTCGCCTGATTGGGATACGCAGAAAACTACATCGTTTTTATCCACCAGATGTCCGTAATATTCGTTAAATTGACCGGCAATCACCACCTGCGTTTTTAATTGGGCAATTTGATTCAGGTAATAAGATCCAATCAAGGAAGCATGATAAGAGGTACCAGAGGCAACAATAAAGATTCGGTTTGCTTTCGATAGTATTTTTGCAGTTTCATTGAGTGCATGAGGATCATTATCCAATAATTCTGTCAACTCCCTGGTTTTAATGATCTGTTCATGGATTTCCTTTTTCATATAATGAGCAAACCCTTCCAGATTGGCTTCTTCCACTTTAATCGGAGAAAGGTACGGCTCTCTCTCAATCTTGGCACCGGAAAACAAATTGTAAAGCTGGTAATGCTCATGATTATAATAAATCATTTCTCCATCATGGATATCCACGATTTTATTGGTGAACTGAAGTAAGGAAGCAAGGTCAGAGGAACAAGCGATAAAGTCTTTACCGATGCCAACATATAAGGATGAACCTTTTTTCACGGCCAACAGATGGTGATCATTTTGATGGCCAACAATAAAGGCGTAGTCTCCCTTTAACATGGTTTGCGCTTTTTGCATCGAGATAAGGGGGTCTTTTGTCTGATTGAAGTGTTTTTCAAACGCATGAACGACCATTTCTCCGTCATTCTGACCACGGACAGTGAAGCCATCTCTTTTAAATTCCTCAATTAATGAACTTGTGTTCACAATATTTCCATTATGAGCACCAATAATGTCGCCATCGCTGTCATAGTGTGGTTGCGAATTGGCTTCAGTGGGTTCTCCGAAGGTAGCCCATCTCAATTGGACAATACCACGGCTGCCAGACATTTTCTGGATATGAAACTGCTCTATGACTGCTTCCAGCTTTCCTGGTCCTTTTTTAAGCTGAGTGGATCCATCTGTTTTGATGGTAGCGAATCCCGCGGAATCATATCCCCGGTAGACCAACTTTCTAGACGCTTTGACGAGATATTCTCCAAGATCTGACCTATTCTCTGCAAATACTATTCCAAACACTCCGCACATATTGACTCCTTGTTCAGTCTGACTTTAATAAGCTGTAGAGTATGCTGTTAAGAATACTCAGTATGAAAGCTACTGCCAACAATACTATCCAGTTGTGTTGAATCTTGAATCCGTAATTAGCTGTTAAAATGCTGGCTAAATATAGAATGATCATATTAATCACAAAAGTAAATAAACCGAGTGTAAGGATGTTTAAAGGAATGGCGATGATTTTTAGGATGGGTCGCACCAGCACATTCAGCAATGACAGTACAACGGCAAATATTAACGCGCTGGCCCAATCTTTTACACTCAGCCAATCTGATGCATGAAGCAAGATGGGCAAAAAACGGTCTAGTAACAAAATCGAGATCCAATTGACCACAATCGAAATCAGAAAATTCCTCATTACATCGTCTCCTCAGAAAACTTCTCTCTTCCCCGAAAGGCATTTTTCAAGGTTAATTGGTCGGCAAACTCAATATCGCTACCCATGGGTAAGCCTGAAGCTAACCTGGAGATTGTCAGGGAACTGTTTTTCAGCTCTTTGACAATGTACATAGCTGTTAGCTCTCCTTCATAATTGAAGTTGGTTGCGAGGATGATTTCCTGGAATGATTCATGTTGTAATCGGTGAAATAATTCTTTCAACCGAATTTTGTTGCTTTGGATGCCCTCAA
>JAQVYZ010000164.1 GCA_028708485.1 Caldisericia bacterium
CTATTTTGTCTGAATCTTCTCGATTAGTCTACCAAAAATGGTTTTGAACCAAACTTTTCACCTATTGTATTTCTTCGTATGAAAACAACTATGCGTATATCTTCTGTCAGCGGATTACTATGTATTTTTCTTTTTACCCTGTTTTCCGCCGGCTCTTACAGGCTATTGGGCATACCCAAAGCGGAGGACCGTTATTGGGTAATCAGCGCTTCCGGCAGGGAAATCTATTTATCTCGCTTGACCGGTTTTGAAAAGCAGACTCTGTTTGAGAATGTCGGCGAAGACAAGAATTCTAAAATTTCTGTCATCACTTCTTCCTATAACGGTAAAACGATTTTATGCAAAGTAGTGCGGGATGGTATTTATTCGTACTGGTTAGTGAATCTGGATAACAATACACAAGAGAAAATAATTGATGAACTCAAGGATACTCCTTTCAACACGATGATTTCGCGCGATGGAAATTGGGTGGCGTTCCAGACAGATACTTATGTTCCCTGGTTGTATCATGTGCCAACAAAACAACTAACCCAATTCGATTGGAATATCAGGGATGGCTATGTTAGCGATGTCCGGTTCTCTTATGACAGCAAACAAGCCATTTATATCAAATTGAAGTTTATTAGCCAGGAAGAGTATTTTACCTGCCTATGTGTTCGTGATTTGGAGAGGAACCAGGACAGAGAATTAACCGATGAATATGATGGATCCGTGCAATCTGCAGAATATTATTTTGACAGCTCAAGGATTTTACTCACAAGGTACCTTCAGCAGGATGGATATATCACTTTATGGGATTATACGATCAGCAATGGGCGTTTTAAAAGGCTGGTTGCTTTTCCGGATGAACATATTAGCTTAGGATCTCCTTCAAAAGATGGAAAACTGATCGTATTTTGCTCCTTTAATCCTGATAGGGCCGGCAGCATCAGTTTTTGGTCTTATCGTCCGGATTCAGATCCGGTACCCATATTTCTAAAGTCTTTAACCAGCGGATTAATTGGATTAAGGTTGAGTCATGATGCGAAGTATTTGATTTTTGGAACCTCTCATTCTGATACGTTTATTTCTGAAACAGATGGATCTTGGAGCAGTTCTCTTTCAAAATTGGTGGATCTTCCCAATCTTCAGGATGCCAATTTCTATAACCACCCTCCGTTTCCACCCCACATTTCAGCTGGAGCAGAGGGAATGGCTAGTCGAATCTTTTGGGATGCTGCGAAACCGGGAACGTATGAGGTAGCAGGATACAAAGTTTATCGAAGCCTATTTTCTTCACCCCAGAATTTTACACTGATCGCTACCGTTGATGAAAATACTCATCAATATGTTGATTCCAGTGGCAGACAGAATGAAACCTATTATTACATGGTTCGGTCTTTCGATGTGGATCAGACAGATTCCATTCCCTCAAACGCAGTTTTTGTAGACCGGCTTCCCCCCATGGTAGAGATTCAACAACCATTAAACGGTACTTGGTTTAAAGATCCTTCAGTTCAGGTAGTGGGAATCGCTTCCGACAAGGAAACCGGATTAAAATCAATTACCGTGCAAGGAAAACTAATTCAAACAAACCAAAGTGGTACATTCACTTTGTTAACTGAGCTTCAGGAAGGATCAAATGTGATCCAGGCAGAAGCGACCGATATCGGGGGAAATAAAGCTACAGATTCAGTTTTGGTGTACCTTGATACCCAATCTCCAGTGATTGACAAATTGAATCCATTCACTGAAAGCTGGACTAATCAGGCTCAATTCCCGGTAAAATGCCGGGTAACCGATACAGGTTCTGGAATACGGCTCATTCGTTCCCAGCATAATGAAAAAACATATGATCACTCTTCGGTCGATTTTGTGGACACCATCAATTTAAAAGAGGGGAAAAATGAGTGGTTGGTCTATGCGGAAGATAATGTGGGAAACAATTCTCACAAGATTATTCCGATAATGCTGGATACTATTCCCCCGGTGATCGAAGCAGATTTTCCACGGGATAATCAGGATCTTTATGCTTTAGACACTTTTATGCGCGGAAACGTCCGGGATATCGGATCTGGATTACAAGAGTTGACGATCAATCAGGAAAAGGTTGAGGTGGCATCCGATGGTTCATTTCGCCATTCGATTTCAATCGTTGAGGGTGAGCAGTTATTTAGTATGGAAGCAACGGATAAAGTGGGGAATTCGACTAAATCAGTCATACGAATCAAAGGAGTGAAAAAAATTGTCGTTCAGCTGACAATTGGTCAGGAAACAATCTTTGTGAATGGAAAACCTTCCATGATCAATGCACCTCCTTTTATCCACGTCTCATCCGGGCGTACAATGGTACCGATACGTTTTGTTGTAGAGCCGATTGGCGGAAAAATAGATTTTGACTCCCTCACCCAGAAAATTACGATATTGCGGGAGAAGGATGAGATTTTACTCTGGATTGGTAAAAATACCGGATTAGTGAATAATAAGCTGGTTCCGATCGACAAGAACGATATCACCCTTACCCCTATGATTCGTGACAGCAGAACGTTTCTGCCCCTTCGATTTGTATCAGAAAATATCGGTTTTAAAGTGGAATGGAATGCTAGGTTATACCAGGTTATCCTGACTTTTCCCGCCGTTGATTTACCCGATGAAGTCCATTAATTCTTTCAAAAAGCTTACTCCCAAATAATACATTTGGGACAGGGGACAGTCCCCTGTACCAAATTACAAAAATAAGATAAAAGCCTTTAATGCACTGATAAAAGGAATATAATTGGTTCAGGGATTTATGCCTTTCGGGAGGGTTCAAGATGAGTGTTATTGAGATTAGGAATCTTTCTAAGTTCTACGGTAAAGCCAGAGGCATTATTGACGTCAGCTTTTCAGTGGAAGAGGGTGAAATCTTTGGTTTTATCGGTCCAAACGGTGCCGGAAAATCAACCACTATCAGAACTCTTCTCTCCTTGATCTACCCAACCAGCGGATCGGCAACCATTTTTGGGAAAGACTGTATTCGATACTCTGCTGAAATCAAAAAAGAAATCGGGTATCTTCCCTCGGAAGTTTTTTATTATGATTACATGAGGGCGATTGACCTTCTGAATTATTCTGCGAGTTTTTATCATAAAGACTGCAAAAAGAAGATTCATGAGCTGGCAGAAGTATTGGACCTGGATCTGCACCGGAAAATTGATGATTTATCTTTTGGAAACCGAAAAAAAGTGGGCATCATACAAGGCCTTCTTCATAGTCCTAAACTGATTATTCTAGATGAACCGACCGGCGGATTAGATCCGTTAATGCAGCAGAAGTTTTTTACTTTGCTCAAAGAAGAGAATAAAAAAGGATGCACCATCTTATTTTCTTCTCATATCCTAGGCGAGGTGCAGAAATTATGCAAACGGGTCGCGATCATTAAAGAGGGAAAGATCATTAAACTGGAGAATGTTGCCAGCCTGATAGAGAATACGTATAAACGAATCAAATTGGAAACCAAAGCG
>JAQVYZ010000165.1 GCA_028708485.1 Caldisericia bacterium
AATCGTCTGTAAACTCAACGATGCTATGCTCTCTGAATGTCATGATGTCAAAGGTAGGTTGAGTATCTTTTGAGTTGCCTTCTTGGTGATGCGATTTATAAAAGTCAGCCAAGGAATGGAAAAGAGGGAATAATCCATTTAATGTGGTAAATATCAGTTTACCTCCTGCTTTTAGAGCTTTTCGGATTTGTTTCAAAATCTGGTAATTCATCTCATCCGTTTCCATTAAAGAAAAAGAACCTTCACATAACATAATAACTAGGTCGTATTCTTCCTGGAAAGGTAGACTCCGGGCATCTCCCTGTACAAATCTCACGTTCAGTTTTTCCTGGTCAGCTTTTCTTTTTGCTTGATCTAACATCGATTGAGAAAGGTCTAATCCCGTTACTGAATAACCACGCCTTGTTAGCTCGATAGAGTGCCTGCCTGTACCGCATCCAAGGTCCAGAATTGATAATTTTTTATTAAATCCGATCTCTTTTTCGATAAAGTCGCACTCACCTACAGTACCATGAGTAAAGTTTTCCTGATCATATTGCCTGCCATAATTTTCAAATAATGCTTCATACCACTGTTTCATGTTTCTCTCCAGTCTAAGTATCGATTCTACTGAAGGGAATTATACAAAGCATATTGAAAAAAGAAAATTTCCTCCCGAACACCAAAGCATTTGATTCGGATAGTGTCGTATATATTCGTTATTCTGCCAATTGTTGGATCTTTTTAGCCCATTCTTTGGCTTTTTCTATCTCACCATCAATCATGGGACCTTCTTTGCCTTTCACAAAAAAAGCTCCGGGTTTCCCAACAATCTGTGCGCCGGCTTTTTTTAAAGCAGAAGCTATCTTAATGGCAGCTTCACCATGGATAAATAGTTTAACACGGGTATCAAATGAGGCAGCTTTTTTCCCGGTTAAAGCATCTTCCTGTAAGCTTGATAAAAACTGCGAAGTTCTCTCTGATGGTTGCCACCCAAAGATAGGGCTCCCCACCACCACGAAATCTGCATGTTTCAACATATCCGGGTGTATTTCCTCAACGCTGATGACTTTTGCAGGAGGAATGAAAGTACTCCCGATTTCTTCCGCGACTTTTTTTGTGTTACCATAGAAAGAATCGTAAATCACCAATGTTTTCATTTTCTTACATCTTTCTCCATTCATAAAAGAGTGGAAACCATTCTTATTGTAATGAAAAACAATTCTTTTGTAAAAAATAACACTCATCAAAATTCTATCGCTTTTTTTTGCCAAAAACCTTTTGTTGAAGACAATGTATCGTTTTTACATCTGAAAAAAGCTCTGTGGATAGAAATATCCGATTTATCTCCAAGCTGTTTCGAGTTCTTTTATCGTGTACCACGACAGTGTTATCTTCTTGATAATAGAATTAGTTGGATTTTCAATCAATTTGGATGATACTATCCCCTATATTCAATGAAAAGAAGTGTTGAGGTGAGAGGATGAAAGAGATCGACAGAGCTGGAAAATGCGGCTTGTATTGCGGTGCTTGTCCATTCTATCGGGCAACGGTAGATCCTACATTCAAAGAACGGTATGAAAAGGAGTATGGAAAATGGGAAGAAGAGGGGTATTGCCTAGGATGCTCGAATTTAGATGAACGCTCCTGGGGGAATGAATGCGAGATAGTCCAATGTACAAAAAATCAAAATGTTAAATTTTGTCATGCCTGCTCGTTATTTCCATGTAAGAAAATTGAAGATTTTTCAACCGATGAATGTCCGCATCACCATACCGCTATCAAAGAATCAAAAAGAATGAAAGAAATCGGATGCAAAACCTGGTTAACAGAGCAAGAAAAGCGTTGGAGCTGTTCAAAATGCGGAGAGCCTTTCGCATGGTACTCCAAAACATGTCATCAATGCGGGGAACAGGTCTTCAATTGTGTGGCAGAAGATCAACCACCCAAGAAATAATTACTCTGCTGTGACAAACTGCTTATTTCTTTTTGATTTTTACCAATAGGATACTTCCTATCAATGCAGCCACAACCAGGATCACCGTGTTGAACAGCCATTGGTAGTTTTTTGGCTCCGGAGGCGGAGGTGGCGGTGGAGTGGTTTTGATCTCTCCAACGGTCAGCAGGTCATACCCTTCCTGGAGTATACTCTCCTTGTAACTGGCTATATCATATTGAGGCGGATCAGAAATACCCGGGTGATTGAACTGTAATAAAAAACTGACAGCGTTTGTGCCATCAAAGACGATTTCGTCTACATATCGCCTGACGATGATTTTCTTAATGGTAATCGGTTTATCGTCAAGATTTTCGATGACAATGGTGCCGTTTTCGTTTGTTTCAAGCATACCATTGAGTGGCAGTACAAGATCTTTATATTGGGTGTTGTTAAAGCGTAGGTTATACAGCTCCTTGGTTTGATAACCGGCATATCTGCATGTTCTTTTAAACATATCGCCCGTCTCCAAAGTGACATCCAGCAACCGAAGGTGCTTCATCCCCCGGAGGATGACAATAGTTTGTTTGCCTTCCTCAGTAGCGATAAAAGTAGGCTCCAGTCTCTCTATAAAAGGTACTTGCTTCTGTAATTCCTGATTGTATCGAAGCAAAGCTGACTGAAACTCAATTTTATCCGACCGATCGCTGATTTGAACCCGATAATAGGTATATTTCACCGTTCTGCCAAAATCTAAAGTTAAATGATTATTGTTATCCACTGCATACAGAATTCCGGATTGAATCATTTCCCAGTTCAGGTTATCAAAACTGCCCATCAGAATGATGGATTTAACAAAATTCTGGTTTGTGGTGGTAAAATCAATCGAAGTCGCCTGAAGGTCTCCTTGGATTGGATTTTTCAGGGAGTAGTCATAATAAAAATCCGGCTCTTTCACAAAGGTATTGATCAATTGAAGCTCATACGTGTTTTCTATCTTAGAGGTGCTTTCTGAGTAGCGATTGATAAAATACGGCACCGGCTCCTTCTTTTCGTTCAGGAGCAACAGATCGGAAAGATCAGATTTTGCAGCTGAAACAATAGCAGGGATGAGGCGAATCGCTTTGTATTTTTTTGTTCCGCTGTTCTGTATAACAGCTGAATTCATGAAATCCTCACCAAAAGCCGCTCTAACAGAAAGAAGACAAAAGAAAACTACTACCAGGCTAATCCAAGTCTTTTTTCTCATTCGGGATCACCTCCGCCCGTAACTCTAATCTTTTGTTAAAATGCTGGTAAACCAACGATATGGCTAATAAGAAGATGCCAAAAGCGAAATAGGAAACGATCTTATAAAACTGAGTCAGATTCGCCAAATCCAGGAAAACAAGTTTTGCGGTCGCTAATATCGACAACCCTAAACCATACTCTCTGATAAAAGAATTTCGTTTCTGAAAACCATATATGATCCAAGCCAGTGCAGTGACTACATAGATAAGACTGATTGACAGGTTGTGGAACGCCAATCCATATTGGGTAATCAGATTCTGTGTCAG
>JAQVYZ010000166.1 GCA_028708485.1 Caldisericia bacterium
CCTCATCTGTTTTTATCCATTTTGGTTTTTTGAGTTTGCTTTGCTTGAGTTGGATCACATATATCGCATCCCACACAGTTTACCTTACCAAATTTTATCTGGAAAAATCCCATCACAATCGCAACTAGAATAATGTAAGGAGAACTTTTTAGGATGGCAATAAAATCTGATTTTTTGGGGGATAGAAAAAAAGCAAATAAAACTAGGGCAAGAAAGGCTGAAATGGAAGAAACAAGCACCAAAACAAACCGATTCATTTTATTTCTGAAAATGGTCAGTACCAGTACAAAGATCGCACTGACAGGAATTGAAGTGTAATTGAGAAAACACGGTACGACAAAAGCATAAAGAAGAGAGCTTATGACCGAAATATAGAATAATTGTCGCTGATTGAGATGATACTGGCTGGTAATGAAAGATAAAAACAATACAGGTCTGATTAAGCATCCAAGAAATGGTAACAAAGTATCCACGATGGGGCCGGTGAGGATATAAAAAACAAATCCCACAGCTCCGATTAATGAAATTCTGGTTAATTCATTCAATGTAATCTGTGATTTCATGGTGTTGTCTCTTTGCCATTTGTTCTTAGCAGAGTCATGATTCGGTATACTCTTTTATATCCATTTCGAACTAAGGTTTCAGAGGCGATTTTGGTTTCCAGATAGCTGGAACCCAGCACAAAAATAGAGTCCTCTTTTGGATATCGGTCTAAATGGTTTACCAGATCAAAAAGAGAGATGGTTTGAAAAGGTACCGACAAATCTGGACTAACTTCGATGAGTTCTTGAATGAGGATGAAGTGTTTTTTTAGTCCAGGATTCTTGTTCAACAATGAGTATACACCTGATAGCGAGATCTGTTTTGGATAAAAATAAGGTTCCATCTGGTCCTCTTCACAGGGTTCTGTTTCGTAACAGGAAGAACAATTCACTGATAGCGGATATCTTGGATTAAAATACAGCAATAAATTGTTTGAAAATGGATAACTGGAAAAATGATTCAGAAATAAGGTCATGCTTGAAGCAAACCAAGTGATGTTTGTGCCGGAATCTAAAAAAGTATTTTTGGTTTCTTGTTGGATAATGGTTTGTAACTCATCAGGATTTAAACAAGAATTATACAGATCATTGGATCTGGCGCTTCGAAGAAACATCAAAAAAACAATCAGAATAAAAACCAACAAAACAATTAAATCAGAAAACATCACTCGTTTTTTCGAATTATTGATAACCATCAATAAAAAACCTCCGCACCTTTACAAGTAAACTGTATAAAGGCGCAGAGGTTCAAATTTTTAGTGTATTCTAATCTTTATTGGGGATAGATAACCGTAACTGCTCCGGCACCATACCGTAAATCTTTTGGATTCCAGTCCACTTTAGAGCCTAATGCTTCAGAGACAAAACGAATTGGGACAAAAGTTCTGCCTTTTTTAATCATGGGCGGTACGTCTAGCTTTACTTCTTTTCCATTTACTTTTGCAGTGGTTTTTCCTATCCATAATTCTACGGTCTTGGAACCGAGCTTAATCGTTATCTTTTGAGTTTTGGCTTCCCATTCAACTTTTGCGCCTAGTCCTTCGGAGATCGCGCGAATAGGAACCAGAGTTCTTCCGGATTGAATAAACGGTGGGACATCAATTGCTTTAACTACATCGTTGATAGTCATAATGTATTTGTTAATGAAGACACGAACGATCTGTCTGACGGTTTCCTGAGGGGTAATCAGATTTTTAATGGTTAATACATTTTTTCCGGATTGGTCAAACTTGAAAGCTTGATTCAATTCAACATCCGTTACCCAGATGAAGTTATCTGCATCAATGGTCATAGCGGAAGGTTTTTTCATCCCGGTCAAGTTGATCGCTTTCAGGAATTTTCCATCAGGAGAGAACACATGCACTTTCAAGTTGCCTCTGTCTAATACATACAGCTTATTACCTTGACTGGCAAGAAAGTCTACCCCGACATCACAAGGCTGATTAAAATTATTCTTAATTTCTTTTAGAAAATTTCCTTTTAAATCATAAGAAGTAATTCTATTATTACCGGTGTCTGCCACCCATAAAATGGATTTTTTATCATAGGTCATGCCTTCTGGAAGATTTAATTCACCAGCACCTGATCCAGCTCCACCAAAATCTCTAACCCAGGTGCCGTCACGTGGGTCCTTGATACCTCCTGGTGGTGGAGTCCAATGAGAAACCTTGCTTCCTTTTCTATCTAATAAGGCCTGGGACTTTATCTCATCAACTTCAGTCATCGCGACATCCCACATCTCAACCAACTGACCTTTTGCTTTACCTGGATTACCGTTTTTGTGATGGGTATGACCATTCAGTTCATAAATATAAGAATGACCGGTGATTGCATCTGCAACGCCGATTACATCGGTTAAGCGGCAGGTTACAATGTCCACCACTTTTTTTAGAACCCATTTTTCACCGCTGGCGTGAGTAGAGGTGGTTGGGATAATGACACTGAGAAAAAGTCCGTCATTTGTATATTTAATCACGCGGTTTTTGACTGGATCCGCTACATAAACGTAGTACCCGAAAGAATTCGTGTAAATACCGATCTTTTCTGCTACAGCTGCTTTTAAGCCTGGCATCGGTTTAACTGTAGTAAAGCTTAGCAGCAAACCAATTACCGTAACGAACATAATCACTTTTCTGTTATGAAGTAGCTTCATAAGGTTGATCTCCTTTACAAAAAATTATCTATTCTGCTGCCGCATTCTTGCCAACTAATCGTAATGTTGCTCCGACTAGCATGGTAAGGTGACTGTCCCGGTCATTGTTCTGATGGAACGAAGCTCCGAAAAGAATATCTTTCCATCCATTTTCTTCGACTTCAAATGAATATAAATCATCTTTGTTGGATGGGAATCTGGGTCTGGCAAGTTCGAGGATGTAAGTGGCGCCGTCAACGTTCCCTTTTGCTTTAATGATACCGGCATCCCCGGAAGCAGGCGTGTCAGTTATAATGTATAGAGGGGCTTTGTCTCCAGTAATCTGCTCTTTTGGAGCGTATTCGGTTTCAGAAATATTATGGATAAATCCATATTCACCAGGAAGGTGTTTCCAGGTGATTTTGTTGTTGAAATAGGCATCATCAGAAGTCACACCATCTGGTAAAGGTTCAATGACATAGCTGGCCATGATACCTTTTTGATCAGTAACGCCCCGATTCCACACCCATAATTCTGCATAATCTCCGGCGGTTTCTGGAGCCATGTATCTGCGGTCCACATCGTCTGCCTGGTCATGGCATAAGGTTGTGCAGCCGGTTTTGGCAAAATCAGTAATACTGTTTACGTCCCAAATCATGGAAAAACCATCTGAAACAAATTCCCAAGTCCATTTATCGTCTTTTTTGATCCAGGATCCGGTTGAGCTCATTGGTTCTCCGTCAGCATCAAGCCATTTCACGAGAAAATAAATATTCTCATCGTCATAA
>JAQVYZ010000167.1 GCA_028708485.1 Caldisericia bacterium
ATTTTTCCTCCCATGCGCTTGCTGTCAGAAGATTAGGTTCTGCAGCACTTGATTTATGCTACGTAGCGGAAGGTATCTTTGATGGCTACTGGGAAGTTTCTCTTCAACCTTGGGATTTTGTGGCCGGGGAATTACTGGTTAAAGAAGCAGGAGGGAAAGTTTCCACTTTTTCTGGAGAAGGTATTCCCATATCAAAATCTTCTATTATCGCTTCAAACCATCCTCTTTTTCTTCAAATGAAAGAGATTATTCAGCGTTTATGCTAAGAAAATCAACTATCTCCTTCTTGCTATTGTTATTGCTTTTAATCCATCCCTTATTTTTACCAAAAGCATTCTCTACACAGTCAGGATATGTTTTTCCTTTAGCTTTATCCAATTGGAAAGGCACTGGCAACATAGAATCCAAACCTGAAAAAAACAATGGAAAACAGTCTATTCTGCTATGGCAGCCACTTCACCAGTCTGCGTATTTAAAATCCACTTCCATTCCAACAGACTGGCGTTTCTATGACGAAATAGAGATGACTTTACAAAGCAATAAAGCTACCCATTCCTGGATCAATATTCTTCTTTGTGATAAGAAAAATGCAGTTGCCAGTACTTATATTGAAATTGATTTTACAGGAGAAAAAGTCTTTCATCTCTCCACTAAAGGTCAATTTCCCTCTTTTAGCCGATCCAATACCGTTGACTGGAATCAAATGGTTTTCTTTGCTTTTGAGTCTCATTCCATTGCCAATCTCGATATTGATGAGTTGCAGTTAACCATCAAAAAGATAAAAATACAAAAAACCAATACAAAGAATACTTATCCAAAGACCGATCTCTCATCGAACCAAAAAAAATCTCTTTTCTTTGCTCCTATATTTTTTGAAATAATCGAAAAGAATCAGGAAAAGATGGTTCACAATACATTACAGAATATAGAAAAGATGGCACAGGAGGCAAACCTGGCAAAAACACCCACTCCAGAGAACCTGTTTTATTGGACATTACATCAAAAACTGCATAAAAAATCGATGGATTTTTCCTATCAGAATCGAAGCGTTGTTCTGTTTCAAAAATCTTATTGGGAGTCGTTGTTAAGACAGAATGACATCTTAATTCAGGAGAACGGTTTATTCTTTTTACTCACGTATGATCTTATTCAAGCTGATTTACGATACAATGCTGCCAGTGAAGAAAAATTTACCGCTATTTTACAGTTCTTAGCAGAAATAGAGTTTAATCAGTGTCAATATTGGATCAATACTTATCCTTATGGTCAAGGAAACAATCATGTCACACGAGCCGCTTCCTTTTTAGCTATTCTGGCTTATTACCATCACGATTTGGTGCGACGAAATATGTACTATCAATTTGCACAACAAGTCCTGGATTATTATTTTGCATTTCAGATTGATCAGGAAGGATCTTTAAACGAAGGGACTCATTATTACATCTATTTAATGGAAATCCTATCTTATTATGGGTATTTTGAATGGTATGCTCACCAAAGAAACATCTTAAAAGATTTCTCTTATTCTCCAAAATTAAACAACATGACGCATTGGGCTGAGGCTATCAGGATGCCTAATGGTTTTCTTCCTGCTGTAGACGATGCCTGGCAAACAAGAGTCATCTTTCCTATCCGATTGATCAGTCCCTTGCTGGATGATAAAACCCGCGGAAACTTTATCAGCACATGCCAGGATTCGACTAACCTGACTGGAAATTTCCCCTGGAATTTTGGAAAACCGCTATATATGCCTTTATTTTTATTCAGTGTCGATGAAACTTTTGAAGTTTCCTCGCCAAATGAGAATCCTAGCAGGATTTTCTTTCAGGAAAATCAGGTTGTCTTTAAAAAGGACTGGTCTTTCCAAAGCAGTTATATATTTTTTATAGGCAAACAGACACCATCCCTGCATGAACATGATGATACCGCTCAAATTCAGATTTTTGCAAATCAAATACCTATTTTGTTGGATAGTGGTTACGGACCTGCCGGTTGGTCTTCGAAACAGAGAAATTACTATATCAGCGGTTCAGCCCATAATGTTGTCACAATTGACTCACATGGACCGAAGGCGAATTACAATGGCAGTATTGGACCTACTGACAAATCTTCTATTCTGGATTCTTATCTAGCCCCATCCATGCAATATGTCTCCATGAATATTTCCCGTAACGTACTTTTTCGGGATACTAACTGGGAAAGAACGGTGTTCTATATCCCTGAATCTGAAAACAGCCCTTTTTATTGTGTTGTCCTAGATAAGCTATCTTCCTCGAAAGAACATCTTTATGAATGCATATTCCACCCGAACGGAGAGGTTGTTAGGGTAAAAGACGATACGGTTGTGTTTCAAAAAAATGTACGAGAGCAAAATGAAACAATCCATATCATCCTTCAGTCATTGCAACCCAGGAAGGTTGAACTAAAAAAAGGATACTATTCTCCTTATTGGGGAGAAGAGTATGGATCTTCCTATGTTTGTTATTCGGACAGAGCAAAACAAAGTTCTTTTTCTACTATGATTACCAGCACAAACAAACCATCATCCGTCTCTGTTTCTCAGGTTCTGAATCCATCCAACTCCTTTCAAAATGAGTACGCTTTTACAGTGAACCAGCAAGAAAACTCTTTTATGGATTTTCTATTCAAAAATCCCGACAGAAAGTTGGTACAAGGCAGCTGGATCTCTTCAAATGGAGCTGTAGCTTACATTAGAAAAGAAAACGGATCGAATAAAATTCTTAGTTTTGTCAGTATACGGTCCAGTTTTTTAAATCTTCAGAAAACTCCGCTGTATTATGCACAGAATAACATAGACTACCTTTACTTTTCTAGCATTAACAGTTTATATGATTATTTTCTTGAATACGAGTCCTTTGCGTTATCAAACAGGATTTATCTGAATCTTTTTGACATTTCAAAGGTTCTTTTAGACAATAAAGAAGTGGAATTTGATAATTCTTCCGGTGGGATTTCTTTTTCATTACCACCTGGAAAGCATTATGTATTGCTGTTTCAAAAAGGGGAAGTATGAGCTTACAGGATGAAATTAGAACATTAAAGAAAGAGTCCGACGCTATCATTCTTGCTCACAATTATCAGAGAGCAGAAGTCCAGGATATCGCCGATTTCGTTGGAGATTCATTAGAATTGAGTTTAAAAGCAAAAGAATGCAAAGAAGAGGTTATAATTTTTTGCGGTGTCCGATTTATGGCTGAAACTGCCAAACTATTATCACCACAAAAAACAGTGCTGTTACCTGAACCGAATGCAGGTTGCCCTCTTGCAGATATGATGAATGAGGAGAGCTTTACCAACTGGAGAAATCAATTCCCTAAATACCCACTGGTAACTTACATCAACTCCACTGTCGAGATAAAAGCAAAAACAGATATTTGTTGCACCTCTGCTAACGCAGTAAAAATCATTAACAGTATTGAAGCAGATACTAT
>JAQVYZ010000168.1 GCA_028708485.1 Caldisericia bacterium
TCCCTAATGGAATACCCGCATCTGCTAATTTGGCTATCGCAAGTTTAGAGGCTTTCGTTAACTCTCTTGGGTGATTGAACTGGGTATTAATCCATAATGGATGATACTTTTTTAACATTTCGACCAATTCGTCTGTGATTCGGTAGGGTAATACAACAGGTATACGCGATCCAATGCGGATGATCTCTACATGTTCTATAGATCTTAACATGGACAGGATTTTTTCCAAGATTTGATTTGGCAGCATGAACGGATCTCCTCCAGATAGGAGTACATCTCGTATCTCTTGGTGGTTCTTGATATAATCGATTGCTTGATTAATTTCTGCTGTATTGATGGCATAATCAACGTCTCCTAC
The DNA here is from genome assembly GCA_028708485.1 of Caldisericia bacterium. GTDB lineage: Bacteria > Caldisericota > Caldisericia > UBA6126 > UBA6126 > UBA6126. The sequence continues at coordinate 359 of JAQVYZ010000168.1, forward strand.
TCTTCTTTTTCGGGTACAGTGTCTACAATACATTGCGCAATAATTACATACCAAGAATAGCACCCTGTCAGGATACCGATGAGTTATACAGGCAATAGGACTATCTATGTCTTCATGTAGTGGATCGTTCATCTCAAAAGATTCGGTAAGAAGCTCATCCACAGAGGGAAAGCATTGTTTGAAGATGGGATCGTCTATTGGATTATTGGTGTCAATCAACGATGCAAAATATGGAGTGATCGAAATTGGAAAATGCGAAATGGTCTTGTTAAGATTTGCCTTTTCTTCAGGTGAAAATAAGATGCCTGTAATCGCTTCAAATTGATCAATGGAGCGTATCCTGTTGCGAATATGCCACTCCCAGTCCTTCCAGTTTTTGTCTGATACATCGTTAAGTAAATAGGATGCAACAGAGTCAATCTTGTTCATATAGTGCTCCTTAGTCGAGACTTTTTGTAAAAATCAGTATTAGTATACCGTAACATGAGAATGATTACAAGCGTTAGGTTTAAAAAAGTATATATAAAATTATATAATAAAAATAATTAAATATAATCAGAATCAATATGATTCATGCAATGTCTTCAATTTTTAGCTTTGGGGACAAGTCCCCCTGTCAAAAATTTAGAACTCAAGGTGAATTCATAGTTTTCAGTATTGAATGAGAAAACATTGAATAGTGTGAATTAATTTGTATACTTAAATGTAGATTATTTATAAAGAGGGTAATTCATGATGGATACCACTACAGTAAGAATCAATAGGCAAACCTACAACGAGATTAGGAAGTTGGCTGAAAAACAACATAAAAATATGCAGAATATTATCGACCTTGCTATTCAGCACTACCTTAAAATTCAATATTTCCAAGAGATGAACCTGTCTTATACACGACTCAGAGAAAACCAAGAAGCCTGGGAAGAGGAGCAGAATGAGAGAGAAGACTGGGAGACAACCCTCCAGGACGACCTTGATAAATGAATCAGAAGTCTTTTTTTCGGGGGGAAGTTTGGTTAGTTAACCTAAATACTACAATTGGTCATGAACAATCTGGTTTTCGTCCTGCGTTAATTATTTCTGATGACCTGTTCAACAATGGTTTATCCGGATTAATTATCGTGCTACCTATAACAAGTAGAAAAAGGGGTATTCACACCCATATTGAGCTCCATTGCGATTTTTTACCATCCGTTAGTTACATCAAAACCGAAGATATTCGCTCTATATCCATTGAAAGAGCCATCAGGAGAATCGGATCTGTTAATAGGCTTCTTTTACAGCAAGTGGAGTATCACTTAAAAAACTTGTTAGGCTTTTAACCTATTCATATATTTTGTATTAAGATGCTGGATTATGGGAAAACACTAGCGGGTCAGTCCCACTTGTTCGAAGACGTGTCCTGGGTGTTTTTTTGGAAAGAAAGAGACCACCCTCATATAAGTAGCTTAAGTGCGATATACTCCACCCGAGAAAACTCGTGTTTCGTTATCATAAGTTCTACCAAGAGAGCGGCCCACAAACCCTTTCAACCATTTCTGATTAAAATGTTTTGCCTATTACTATATCCGGATTGTTTTGAATAACAAGCTTTTTTAAAAATATTTTGGGACTGTCCCAATTTATTTTTTTAGACTTAAATTCCAGTTTTTGTATATCAAAGTGTAAATATTAGTACAAAAATTAGCACTTTAGTGTAGAAATTTGTATAATTCTTGTAGGTGATTATATGAAAATACTGAAACGTGATTTGACTAGTTTGATAGAGGAGTGGTTATTTCGAGATAAGATCGTCATATTGTACGGTGCGAGGCAGGTAGGGAAAACTACCTTAGTGAAAGAGTTATTAAAAAAATACGATGCTCAGGATGGCTATTACAATTGTGAATTACTCCAGGTGAAGCAACTTCTTGAGAGACAGGAAGTAACTGAGATAATGCGTGTTTTCGGAGGAACCAAGTTAATTGTACTGGATGAGGCTCAAAAGATAGCCAATATAGGTCTGATTTTGAAAGTCATTCATGATACTTTTCCGGAAATCCAGATTATCGCGACAGGCTCAAGTAGTTTTACGTTATCTTCTCAAATTCAAGAGCCTCTCACAGGAAGAGCTTTGGAGTTTATTCTGTATCCATTTTCCTATGCTGAAATGGGACAGATCAATCGTCCTATTGATCTTACAAGCCAGATACCCGCTTTTTTGCGATTTGGGCTGTATCCTGAAATAATTGGAAAGTCTGAATCGGACAGCATTTTTTTGCTGAATAACCTAACTTCAAAATACTTGTTCAAGGATGTATTTGAATTTGAAACCATCAAAAAACCAGAGGTTATCGTACACTTGTTGCAATCATTGGCTTTTCAGGTTGGATGCGAGGTTTCGCATCATGAACTGTCAAATCTTTTAGACGTTCATATCAAAACTGTACAACGTTATCTTGAACTGCTGGAAAAAGCATTTGTTATTTATAGATTAAAACCATTGAGCAGGAATTTAAGAAATGAAATCAGCAAGAAGGAGAAAATTTATTTTTATGATTTGGGAATCAGGAACAGCCTGATCAACAACTTTAATACGATAGAGTTACGGGATGATATTGGCTCAATGTGGGAAAATTTTTGCATTATTGAGCGATTGAAGTCTTTGCAAATACAAAAGAAATCCAGGAGAATCTATTTTTGGAGGACGCATGATCAAAAAGAAATCGACTATGTGGAAGAAGAAAATGGGAAATGGTTTGGTTATGAGTTTAAATGGAATCCTAAAGCAAAGGTTAAGAATTCCAGTCTTTTTCAGAAAGAATATAATGCCTCTGTCACGATGATTCATAGAAACAATATTGATGCGTTTCTGCTCAATAACGCCACAATGTAAAAAATAAATTGGGACAAGAGTCCCAATTTATTTTTTATGGAAAAAAGTATCAAAATTATGAGTTTATGGGAACATTCTTCATTTCATCAAATCAATATATTCGATTCTGCCATATCCAACTTCGATGAAAGGATTTTTTCAAAAGGGAGCTCAAGTAAAACTTTACCCAGGGAGCTGTCCTCTATGCGCAGTACATTACCACACTTTGTTTGATTATC
>JAQVYZ010000169.1 GCA_028708485.1 Caldisericia bacterium
CCTGGAAATTTTTACGGTCGTGTCACTCTGAATGGCATGAAATCTGATCCGGAAACGGGCAAAAAGTATCTCAACAAGGGAGACACTCTCTCCATAGTGCTACAGATGATAAATGGGTATGCTCCTTACCAGGCACTTATCACTTGGGGTGATGGTGAAAAAACCGAACAGGACAACCTGGAGAAGAATGAATTTACCTTTGATCATCGATATAATAGCTCAGGAACTATGGAGATTGTGATCAGTATTACGGATAAGCACGGAAAACAGTTTATTGCAACGATTCCGATCCAAATAAAATAAAGCCGGGAAAAGCAAATCATCCTGACTTTTTCTGCGGTCATTGTGATATTGTTGTATAGTTAAACCATGATGAGTTTATTGGCTACGGTGATAGAGAAAATTGTCCGGGCAGAGGGAAAGAAATTCCTGGATCTGGAATTTATTGACCAAAATCTGGATTGGAAATCGATCCTGGATCCGAATAATGTCCAATCGCTCTATGTTCATATTCCGTTCTGTAAAGTTCTATGCCCCTATTGTTCTTTTAACCGCTATTCGTATGAACCCTCCCTTGCGCAGCAATATTTCACCGCACTGAAGAAAGAATTGGGATTATACCATGCGATGAATTTCCGGTTTACCCACCTCTACATTGGTGGAGGAACGCCTACCGTGAACATGGAGGAGCTTGGCTCGTTGGTTACCGAGATAAAACGGCTTTTCCCGATTCAGCAGATCTCGATGGAGACAAATCCTTCTGACCTGACAGCGGAGAATGTGGCGATGCTTCAAGAATGGGGAATTAACCGCCTCTCAGTCGGGGTTCAGTCATTTAAGGATTCTTTGCTAAAAGACATCGGGCGTACATCTCACACCGGGCAAACAGCGATGGAAGCGATCAACAGGGCGTACCATGCGTTTGAGACGTTAAATATCGATCTCATGTATAATTTTCCGACTCAAACCAGGGACGACCTGCTCGAGGATATTCGTCTTGTTCAATCCCTACCGGTGAACCAGGTCACGTATTACCCGTTGATGCCCTCTCCCCACCGTAAAACAAAGCTGGAGAAGGAATTTCGTACCATTTCCACCGAGAGGGAGTTTTCTTTCTACCAATTGATATTAGATAAGATGCTGCCTACCTTTTCACTCTCTACGGCTTGGTGTTTCTCCCGCGGAGAGAGGATTATTGACGAGTATATCGTGGAAGATTCAGATTATATCGGTGCCGGCGCAGGAGCGGTGAGTTTTATCCAAGGGTATTTTCTCTCCAACACTTTTTCTCCGGAAAAATACTGCAAAGCCTTGGAGCAGGGAAAAACGCCGGCTGTCTTGTATAAAAAAAGCACCCGCCTTGAGGAAGCCAGATACTATATGCTGACCCGGCTTTTCGGGATGAAGATGCCGGTGGAAGAAGTCCGCCGAAAATACGGCAGGACACTTTGGAAAGAGCTGACGTTACTGAGAACTTTTTCCCTGATAGAGACGAAGGATGGCATCATCCGTCCCACCCGAAAGGGCTTATACTACGTCGGGCTGATGATGAAACATTTCTTCTCTTCCCTGAACTGGCTCCGTGAGTACTGCATGGACAACCACATCTAAATGTGTCAAGGAGTTGTTGACACATCCCCTTGGGATACTTGATTGGATGCTCTTATGGAATGATGGACATGAAGTAACTATATAGGATAAAGATGATAATGTAAAAAAAACTGAAACGGAATATGTCTCTGTAATAACCAAGCCAATCCAATTCGGTCTCATTATAAAGTTCGCGGATCACGGCTTTGATATTCTTAATTTCTGAAACAGGTTTTTTTACTTTTACTACCTTCGTGGTAAAGGTAAAAGTTTCTTTAGTTCTCTCATTGTGAATCTCGATTGCATCATAATAGCGAGTATCAAGGATAAAATCATAGACCTTTTTGGGAGAATTGGTTTCTTTCATTTCAGAAACATCCCAGCTAACTCTATTTTTAAATTTGCTGGTCATCAAAACTAAATCTTCTTTCTTCAACCAGTAAAATAAAAAGAGATACCTTTGAAGACGCAAATAAGGATAGAACAATAAGAAAATTATTAAAATGAAATAGGCAATCAAAAACCAGATTGGGTCGGTTAGTTTTATTTGTGCCACAAAATAAGAAAAATAAAGGAAAGTACTCCCAATACTTATATAATAATAGAATATACCATTTGAAGAACCGGATCTCTTGTTTCGTCTATTTCTCAATAAAGTGTAAATGATAAGCCAGTATAGGAGGGAAATTAACGCTGTTAAGAGTACAATAATACCAGTTTTGTCAAGAAGGTATTTTGATAAAAAAATCGATTTATGATTGTGCCACCTGTAGTAACTGCGAACATCAACACGTAATAGAGGTTTCTCTTTTTCTACCTCAAAATAAAAGACACCATCTCTGGTTTCGCCTGGTTTGAACACTTTGGAGGTATCCAGGATTTTGTATTCTCCCTCAGGAGGTTTCACTACACCATAAAGCAAATCACTTGCCCAATCATAGTCATTATTTACTTCTTTTGTGTATAAGTTGAACTCCATATACCTGGGAGCCGCATTCCAAGGAGTGATATTCTTCATTTTGATCTTGACCAGCACGACTTCATTTCCCTTTTCAATTTCTCGATAACCTGCATTTTTCTCCAGGAAAATTTGATTGGCTTCTTCCCCGCGAATGATTTTTTCCACCCCAACGGCGAATTGGTTATCGACTACTACCGCACATCCATCTTTAACAAAACGGAATCGGAATACATTCCAATAAGTTTGGAAGGCTATTGATCCAATCAACAAAATAAGGGAGATAATGACACTGATCGTCGCTCCGATTCTCATTCGACGAAGTTTTTTTTCTTCAGTAACAGCAAGGTTTGTTTTGGCTTCGTTCATTTATTGTCTTTCCTTCATTTTTTTGATGCTGATATTCTCATAAGTCATATTGAGATGATGATACTCGGAAACATTCATTTTGTCGAGGAATCGCAGTTTTTTTACCCAATGGGATGTAAAGCTTGCTTGACATTTTTTTTCAATATAGTATGCTAATGTAAAGTTTGCTTTACATGTAGGAGAATATGAAGAACAGGATAACGGAGCTGAGGAGCCTGTACAAGCTGACTCAGGATGATTTAGCCAAGAAATTGAATGTGTCCAGACAGACGATTATTTCTCTTGAAAAGGAGAAATATAATCCCTCGATTCTTTTGGCTTACCAGATCTCCCAGATTTTTTCTCTCTCCATCGAGGAAGTCTTTCAGTTTGATCCAAAGGGGGAAGAGGTATGAGACCTTTCTTGCAGAATCATTATGATGTTTTTTACGGATTATTGGTTTTGTTATTCTTTGGACTGGATATCTTTACTCGGATGGAGTTCTTTCAGGCGATTTCCTTTGCCAT
>JAQVYZ010000170.1 GCA_028708485.1 Caldisericia bacterium
GAAGGCTTCACCCGGTCGTTGACTACCTCGCTAATGCTCGAGACCCGGCAGGGTAATTTTGCACGGGCTTTGGCACTTGGCCTCATCCTCCTGTTCGTTTCTTTTGTTGTAAATACCTTTTTAGTTCTCTATAATCAAACACAAGGAATCAAACACCATGCCAGATCCCTGGATTAGTATACAGCATCTCTCTCACCACTATGAAAATAAACCGGTACTGCAATCTATTCAGCTCGATATCTACCCCAAAGAAGTGTTGACTATCCTGGGACCGAATGGTGCCGGAAAGACCACACTCCTTCGGATTCTTTCTACGTTGGAGAAGCCCATCACCGGAGAGGTGACGTATCGTTTTCCCCATCAATCGCCGATCACTCTCTCTTATCCATCAAAAAATCAACGAATACAGATTGACCAGCTGCGACCCAGCATGCTTTACCTGTTCCAAAAACCGGTCGTTTTTTCTGGATCGGTACTGGATAATCTCCAGTACAGCGCACGCTTCCGGCATATCCTGGCAGACAGGCGCCAAATAGAAGAAGTTCTGATGCAAGTCGGTATCCTCCCAATGCTCTATCAAAACGCCCGGTCACTCTCCGGAGGAGAGCTAAGCAGGCTGGCTTTAGCCAGAGCCCTTCTGGTACAACCTTCTGTGCTATTCCTTGACGAACCTTCCGCCAATTTGGATCCACCGGGTATGCAGATGATGGAAAATCTATTGCAGGAGTGGATTCAAAAAACGACGATGACGATTGTGCTGGTTACGCAGGATTTATTTGAAGCCAAACGCATCTCGGACAGAGTCGCGTTTCTACTCAACGGTTCTCTCATCGAATGCCACCCGAAAAGCACTTTCTTTTCTCATCCCACGCATCCCCTTACCAAACAATTCATTCATGGGAGTATTCCGGTATAATTTTGCAATTTACTCTTTAGAAATTACAATATAATGAGAGTTTTTGGTAATTTATAAGGAGGGATTGTTATGCATTCAGTAGATGAACTAAAGAAAGCCCATAAAGCCATCGTAACTTATCGATACAAATCTTCACCCATTGAAAAGGGCTACAGCAATAAACGCCTTCATATCAATTTAAGCAATCTTCAAATTCAGGAACACACAATTCCTGAAAATATTAAAGAGATATTTATCGGTGGAAAAGGCTTTGGATTGTGGTACTTGTGGCAAGCCACCAAACCTACCACCAAATGGACAGATCCTGAGAATGAGCTCTGCTTCTGCAATGGTCCCATCATGGGAATCACCCAGTATCCCGGAAGCGGTAAATGCCATGTGGTCGCTATCTCCCCGATCACCGGTCTCCCCATGGATAATAATGTAGGTGGCTATTTCGGTTCCTTCCTAAAGTTCAGCGGATTTGATTTAATGGAAATTCAGGGAAAAGCAGAAAAGGAAATCATTATTTTCATTGATGGCAATGAAGGACTCGTCCGAATAGAAGAAGCCCCTCTTGAAGAAATCGATTCCTACTATTTGGTAGAGCAGCTGACTGAGATGTACGCTCATGATGAAGAAGACAAAAAGAACGTCAGTGTTGTTTCTACCGGCACTGGCGCAGAAAATAGTTTAATTGGCATGCTGAATTTCAGCTTTTATGATACCAAACGAAAGCACACCCGCGTCAAACAAGCTGGCAGAGGCGGACCTGGCACTATTTTCCGTGACAAACACATCAAGGCTATCGTGGTTCGGTACGCCGGCATTAAGGCAGACAGCAATCGCGTCGCCAATCCGGAACTTATTCGCCAGGCCGGTTCACGCATCAACAAAGAGATCATTCAACTCGATGCCACCAATTGCCGCATGCGTTCCATTGGTACGGTCAATATGATCGAGACTCTGAATGCTGCAGATGTATTGCCTGTCAATAATTACCAATACGGCTCCGACGACCGGATCCACGCCATTGAATCCGGAGTCTGGAAAACCAAGTTCACTCAGGGAATGAATGATGGCTGTTGGTATGGCTGTACCCTATCTTGCGCACACGCTGTCGACAATTTTGAACTCAAAACCGGTCCTTTGAAAGGACAGAAAGTCATCGTAGACGGTCCGGAATACGAGGGCGTCGGCGGTTTGGGTTCCAACCTTGGTTGTTGGGATGCTGATTTTGTGATTGAATCGAATTTTTACTGCGATCACTATGGATTGGACAATATCTCTGCTGCTACCATCATCGCGTTCCTGATGGAATGCTATGAAGCCGGTATCATCGACAAAACGATCACCGAAGGATTGGATCTCCGTTTTGGCAATACAGAAGCAGCCATGGAACTGATTCATAAAATTGCCCGTGGTGACAAATTCGGTAAAATCGCCGGGTCCGGTATCCGTAAAATCAAACAATACCTGGTAGAGCATCACCATGCTCCCGCTCAATTCCTGCAGGACATCGGCATGGAAGTCAAGGGGTTGGAATTCTCGGAATACATGACCAAAGAATCCCTTGCCCAACAAGGTGGTTTCGGTATGGCAAACAAAGGTCCCCAGCATGATGAAGCCTGGCTGATTTTTATGGATCAGGTAAAAAAACAGCTACCCACTTTCCAGGACAAAGCCGAAGCGTTATTCTATTTCCCCTTATTCCGTACCTGGTTCTCCCTGGTCGGCTTATGCAAACTCCCGTGGAATGACACCGAACCGGCTGACAACCGCACAAAATACTCAGGTATGGAAGCAGCCAAGGTTCCGGAGCATGTAGAGAACTACTGCTGGCTATACGAAGGTGTGACTGGAAAGCCCCTTAGTAAAGAGGAAATGATTAACCAATCAAGAAGAGTGTATAACTTCCAGCGCATGTTCAGCGTCAGACTTGGCAGGGGAGATCGAAAAGACGATCTGGTCCCATATCGGTCCATGGGTCCGGTCACCGTCCATGAATATGAATCCCGCCAGAGCCGGTATGACAACCAGTTGAAAGAGTTATTGAAAATCGACCCGACAGGGAAATCCACGGAAGAAAAAATAAAAATGCTGCGTGCATACCGGGAGGAGCAATACGAGAAGCTTCAGGATGCCGTTTATGCCCGCAGGGGTTGGTCTAAGAACGGTATCCCCACAGAAGAGACGTTACGGTCTTTGCGTCTTGACTTTCCGGAAGTGCTCTTGCTCGCAAAGAAATAAACTTTTTTGGATCTGACTGGTTCTTTTTATAAGTTTTTGTAACAGAAAAGAGGAGCCATGGAAACACAAAAATTTTCTTTCAAGATATTAGGTATGACCTGCGCTTCCTGCTCAAGAATCAATGAAAGAAATCTGTTGGCAGTGCCCGGTGTACAGTATGCTTCCGTCAACTTAGGCACCAATACCGCTTTTGTCATCGCTGAATCCACTGTGACCATGGCAGATTTGGAAAAAGCAGTGATCAAAGGCGGATACCGCGTTAGTCTCGAAAT
>JAQVYZ010000171.1 GCA_028708485.1 Caldisericia bacterium
GCGCGCGATCAAGGGCGCGCAGGTGAATGGACATCCTCAAAATAGACTGTATAATACCCTTAATGTTTCCTTCCCCCACGCGCAAACGGAAACGCTCATTATCAGCCTTGATTTCAAGGGTATCTGTGTTTCCGGCGGTTCCGCGTGCGCATCGGGTTCGGGGCAGGCGTCGTATGTATTAAACGCTATGGGCCTGCCTGAGGTGCGCGTGCGCAGTGCTCTGAGGTTTTCTTTAAGCAAATACACGAAAACATCGGACATTACAAAAACGATCGAAGAGATCAAACACGTCGTAAAACGATTACAGTCACTTTCGTCATCCTGGAACTCCTGATACTATAGAGGCGTTTCTATTACACAGGGAGAAAACATGAGCGATAACAAAGCGTTGGCCCAGAAAATACTTCAACTTAAGAAAAAAAAGAATGCCGCTATCGTGGCGCATAATTATCAGATCCCTGAGATCCAGGACCTGGCTGATTTCGTAGGCGATTCCCTCGAGCTTTCGAAGACCTCGATGACTTTGGAAGCCGACTTGATTGTTTTTTGCGGGGTGCGGTTCATGGCGGAAACTGCCAAGATACTCTCGCCCGATAAAAAAGTCCTGTTGCCCGTCCGGGAAGCGGGTTGTCCTCTTGCCGATACTATTACGACCGCAGAGCTCTTGAGCCTGAAAAAACAGTATCCCGATGCCTGGGTCGTCAGCTACGTGAATACGCCTGCGTCGATCAAGGCGCTTACGGATGTGTGCTGTACTTCCAGCAACGCGATCGCGGTCGTAAAAAATGTACCGTCGAAAGAGATCATATTCGTACCGGACAAGAACCTGGGATGGTGGGTACAAAAAAATGTCCCGGAGAAACGAGTGATCATCTGGCAGGGGTCTTGTTTCGTGCACGAACAATTTAACGTCAAGGAATTGGCGGAGGCAAAGAAAAAGCATCCCGATGCCGAAGTGTTGGTGCATCCCGAATGTAAACGCGAAGTGATCGAAGCCGCGGACCAGGCATTGTCGACCGCGGGCATGCTTAAGTATGTGAAGCAGGCGCTGGGCAAAGAGTTTATCATCGGCACGGAAGAGGGCATTTTACATAAATTAAAAAAAGAGAACCCCGGCAAAGAATTCTACTCTTTGGGCATGGCAAAGACTTGCATCAATATGAAAAAAACCACTCTCAATGCTCTTTATGATTCGCTGCGCCTTGATCAGTTTGAGATCACCCTGGAGCGCGACATCATCGAAAAGGCAAAAGTGTCGTTGGAGAGAATGGTGCAATACCTCTGAAACCTGCGCCCATAATTGATCGCCGATAATTCATAATTAAGATCAAAATATAATGAATGAAAACCGACACGCGAGAATGTTCCCGGTCAATTCTGAATTATTAATTATCTAAAATGAAGAAAAAAATTGCTGTGGGTTTAAGCGGCAGTATTGACTCCAGCTTCGCCGCCTATCGCTTAAAGAAGGAAGGCTGGGATGTCGCCGGCTTTACGCTTAAATTTTACCCGCAGGATAACCGTTGCTGCGACCTCGACGGCCTGTATCGGGCCCAGCGGCTCTGTTCGGCCTTAGGGATCCCGCACTACACGCTTGATGCGACAGAAGCTTTCAGCGCGTCTGTGGTGTCGGATTTTCTCTCAAGTTATCTTTCCGGTTCCACTCCCAACCCTTGCGCGCGCTGCAACAAACATATCAAGTTCGGATTCCTGTTTGAAAAGCTTATATCGCTTGGTATCGAATACCTTGCCACCGGTCACTATGCCCGCCTGCTACGGTACCGAGGGGACCTGTATCTGGCTCAGGCGAAGGATACAAAAAAAACCCAGGAATATTTTCTTTCATTGATCTCACCGAAGGTGCTGGCGCATCTGGTATTTCCTTTGGCGGACTATACTAAGGAAGAAGTAAAAAAAATAGTCCGTGAACGCAAGCTTGTCTGTGAAGAAAGAAAAGAAAGCCAGGATATCTGTTTTATCGCCGGGTCGTCGTACGCGAAATTCATCGAAACGCACACATCTGCCGCAGGCTCGTTCCAGGGGCCGATCGTACATGTCAACGGTACTGTGTTAGGCGCGCATAAGGGTATTTATTATTTTACGTACGGCCAACGGGAAGGCTTAGGTATCAGCTGGAAAGAGCCGCTTTATGTGGTCGCCCTCGACGAAAAAACCCGCACGGTGTTCGTCGGCGAACGGCACTGTCTGGCAAAGTCCGTATTTACGGTTTCAGGTCTCAATTGGTTCGGCCGCGCCGCGGAATACCTTTCGGCCAACAAGTCGTGGCAGGAACATGTTGAAGTAAAGATTAGGTATAACGCGCCGCGTTACCCGTGTATACTGGATATCGGCAAAGACCGCGTCAAAGTGACCTTGAAAGAAGCAACCAACGCCGTGACTCCGGGCCAGGTCGCAGCGTTCTACTATAAAAATATGCTTGTCGGCGCGGGCCTGATACAAAAAAAGCCTTGAAGAGGTTACGCGAGGCCGGCTAAGGTCATCTAAGCGTGCTTAAAGTTGCTATGTATGCAAAGTAATTCGTAACTTCACGCAACGTCAAGCAACTTCAGCCGAGCTTACATAACTAGCTATCTATACTATGCATAACGCGAGTGTGAACAAGAAATGCCAACGGTTAAAGAAACTCTTGAAGAGACTGGGCTCTGTGGTGGTCGCGTTTTCCGGCGGAGTGGATTCCAGCGTCATGGCAAAATTCGCGCACGATTGTCTTGGTAAAAACGCGCTTGCCGTGACCGCGGCTTCGCCTACGTATACCGCATCAGAATTACTGCAGTCGAAAAGAATAGCCCGCCAGATCGATATCGCGCATCAAGTTATAAAAACAACGGAATTTAAGGATAAACGGTTCCTTCGTAACACGCGTCAGCGCTGTTATTGGTGTAAACGGGAGCTTTTCAGGCGCCTGCGTCATATCGCTCAAGCACGCGGAATCACGCATGTCATTGACGGGACAAACTATAGCGATCGTTTTGATCAGCGCCCCGGAACACGCGCGGCGCAGGAGTGCGGTGTGATAAGTCCTCTGTATTTATGTAAGATCACTAAACGGGACATACACACCCTCGCGGGCGCGCTGGGATTTAGTTCCTGGATAAAGCCGCAAGGGGCATGCTTGGCATCGCGGATACCGCATGGTGAGCCGATCATGCTTGCCAGGCTCGAGCGTATTGAGCGCGCCGAGAGGATTTTGCGCGCTTTTTTAGGTAAAAATACGCTTGTACGCGCGCGGGATCACAATACGCTGGTGCGCATAGAGGTGGCAAAAGAGAGATGGACGGAACTAAAAAAATCTGATATAACTAACATGATAAAAAAGCTTAAAAAGATAGGCTTTCGATACGTAACGATCGATCTTGAAGGATACATTCC
>JAQVYZ010000172.1 GCA_028708485.1 Caldisericia bacterium
TCGGTCTTAAATACCTCATTGTAACTTCTTAAAAAGCATATCCTGACTAATCTAAAGTGCAACTTTAGATTAGAAGTCGCCAACAGAAATTGATTGGTTTATTTATCTACAAAAGCTTTAAATGATTTTTTTTAATAGTTTTTCTATGTTATTTAGATGTTCTCCAAGTGAATTTTTAATTTCAATAACGTTTGCATTCAATTCCTTAATATCCTCGCCAATACGAAATAAATAGTTATGAATCTCAGTTAGATCTGATGTATCCATTTTCTCTCTCCTTATTTGTTAATCTCATATAAATATTAAAATATCTTGATGTTTCAATCAATAATTTCTTCCTACTTTTAGACTGTTTCTAAACCCTCTTCCCCGGTTTCAACCCGCCCTTCTCGAACGAATTCGCAAAATAGCGAATAGGATCCATCGCATGATCGAATTGTTTCAACGGCTTATCCTCACCCTTCTTCTGCGCTTCCTTATCCCAGGCATACAATCCAAACTCTCGGATTGCGTTCTTTCACCGGTCTGATATCAGTAGCCTTTCCTGTTTCAGCATCGTAGCTGTTCTCTTGATCCCTGTCAGCACATCATTGTCCGTGTGATATATCCGGTACCGGGCTTTCCTTAGCGCTGTTATAAAACTCAAGGCCGAAGGATCCACTAATATTTTGATATTATTACCTCCATTCCCCCTTCCTCGTTATGAATCAGCGGGAATGGAGGATGTATTTTCAAATAATTACTGACACAAAATTGTTGACCCAACCACCGCTGTATCCATGGCCATAAATAGTAGATAGCGGAAACACATAAAAAAAAGTTAAAAAAGATTGACACAGGATATTGTGAAATTATACTACCTATTACATCGATATAGTGTAGGAGGCTCATATGAGTGATGTTTCAAAAGATCTTGTGGCTGCTTCATCGAAGATGATCATTCTGTCAATTCTGAGCAGGGAAGAGAGTTACGGGTATAAAATCCTCACCACGATAAAGCTATTGACAGAGGGAGGTTGGAATTGGTATGAAGGTTTCTTGTACCCGGTACTCCATAAACTGGAAAGAGATAAATTAATCAAATCTCGATGGGTCAATTCCGAGGAAGGACCGAGAAGAAAATACTATCAAATTACTGACAGAGGTTTAAAACACTTAAAATCCCAGCAGGAAGAGTGGAAGTTTGTCGACTCTACCTTACATAAAATATGGGGGATGGAGATTTGTTAGTCGCAAAACACCAGAAAAGTAACAAAGACAACAATAGCGATCACCATGTGCGAAAGTAGTATTGAGAGGTAGATAAGATGAAAAGAAACCAATTGATACAATTCTGGAAAAATTGGATGAACCGGAACCGTTCATTCTCAAAATCAGAGATGGAGGAACTGGAGAGCCACTTGTGGGAGGAAATGGAGGAAATGGTCATCACGGAAGGTTGTACAGAAGAAGAAGCGTTTGCGAAGACGGTAGTGAATATGGGGAGCGAAAATAGGATTAGTCAAGATTTTATAAAAACTAAGCCTTCTTTTGGAAGAGCATTTTATTTCATTAAAAACAATTCTCTGTTCATCATTGCATCATTGTTATGTGTGATAGTTTTTCTAGTTTTCGACACGTTGTTTGCACAGGCCCATTCTTTTCAAGATTATGTGTCAATCTCCGAAAAACAATTCATTCGTTTAGACAAAACTTGTACAGAATTTTCGGAATATTATCCTGATAAACCATTTTTTCTTAAATCTAGTTCAAATAGTTGGCATTTACTCAATTACGATGGATATACGTGGTTTTCTACCAGTCCATTTTATAGAGAAACGCTCCCTGAATATGCTGGAAGCAGTCTTTTTCCGCAACTAACTTTTGTGATTGATAACATGCGCCAGTTATGGATAGAACAAGGTTACAATATTGATCAAAATAGCATAAGGTTGAAAAATCTAAAACCTAGAAAAGTAAGGAAAATGAGTTACCCAATTTACCCTAGTTTTCCTTTAATCGATGAATCTTTACAACTGCCTTTTGGAAATATTAATATCATTATGCCTACTGGAGAAAGTAAACAAGTTTACCAAGTTAAAGTTACAGAAAAAGATATAGTCAACAAATTTGTTAGTTTTATTACTGAAAGTGGAGTTTCTATCAAAATTGATTTGTCAGATGATGATAACTATAGATTTGATAAACTGAACAACGATCAAGATAAAAACCAATTATCAATAAAAGATACCAATTCATCCTCATTAGTACTTGCATTACAAAGTTTTGAGGATGCATTGCCAGTCAAAACAGAGTACCTTCGAGTTGAATTATTACAGGTAAAAAATAGATTCGGTGGTATTGAAACTAATGAGTACGTTTTATCTACCGAATATGTTGACATAGTTCAAAAACAACAACACATAGTGTCATATCTCATGAAACACTTTTTTAAATAAAAAAATGATATTGATAGAAACTCAATCAGATTCATTAAAAACTAATAGGAGGTGAATGTATGCTGACTCGTGAACAGCTCATCCAACGCTGGAAAAGCTGGATGAACCGACATCGTTCTTTCTCTAAACCCGAGATGGAGGAGTTGGAGAGTCATTTGTGGGTAGAGATGGATGAAATGGTTGCCACTGAGGGTTGTACCGAAGAAGAGGCGTTTACGAAATCGGTGGTGAATATCGGTAGCGCTGATCATGTATATCCGGAATTTGAAAAGAACCAACCATTTTCAATAAGAACAAGAAACTTAATCATTTCTAAATCGATACCGATTATTATGACTCTTCTATTGATTATCGCTTTCTTGATTGGTGATTCTCTGTTTTCACAATATCATACCATCGAAGTTTATAAACCAATAACCGGACCGGAAATCGTGAATCTATACAATGTGAAAACCAAACCTCCAAAAATAATCTCAAATTATCTTTCTCAAACAAAAGTTGATTTAAAAAAACCTTTTGATAAGTTATTTTTTTTTAATATCAATGAAAGCAACTCTTCAGTTTATTACAAAAGGTTCTTTTGGTTTACCAAAGACAATTCTTCAAAAGACTCTTATCCATGCTATGCAGGAAAAACTTCTTCCTTGCTTTTTGTTATTGATAATAAAAACAAGCTATGGATTGATGAAGATGAGGATGTTGATCATAATTCCATAATTATCGATGATATTCAACCGAGAAAAGTCAGAGAAATTAAAGGAACAACCAATGCAAACCGCATATATTCAAGCATTACAAGAATAGGTTTTATTAAGGGTAAAGACAATAATACAGAAGCATATGTTTATAGAATTGATGACGAATTTATTGTGAATGCATCACAAACTTTATTCGATCCATCCTTCATGTCATTAATTGAAATACAAATAACTGAAGATCGG
>JAQVYZ010000173.1 GCA_028708485.1 Caldisericia bacterium
TTAAATCGTTGAGGGGCATTAGCTCAGTCGGTAGAGCATCTGCCTTTTAAGCAGAGGGTCGAAGGTTCGAGTCCTTCATGCCTCAGTTTGGCCCCCTCGTCTAACGGTTAGGACATCGCCCTTTCACGGCGGCAATAGGAGTTCGATTCTCCTGGGGGCTGCTTTTTTTAAAGCTTATCATTCTGTTTCAATTGAAGCTAAAGCTTTTATCTAAGATTTCCTGTATGTTGTATATGATTTCAATAATCATTTGATTGCTGGATGGTTGGGTTAAAATTTATTAAATGATCGAGTGTCAACCACGGCGAATTGTTATGGATCATGCTGGGAAGATTGCGATTGTTTATCGATTGATAAAACCATAAATTAATTTATGATAGAAAATGTTTGTGAATAGTACTCAAAAAAGGAAAGGGAACTGGATGCCATTATTTCATGATATCGAAGATGTAACTGACTTTCTTGCTTTAAAAAGAGTATATCCGCGATGGAGTAAAAAGAACCAATGTTTTTTTAGTAAAAAAATTGATATACTCACTAAAGAAGAAGAACAATCTATCTGGGATTTGTTGCACATTCACAATGAAGTAGAGTGTGCATTGATCAGAGAAAAAATACGTCAAAAAATAATACATCTTTATCCATTCAATCCGATTGTGAATTGGCAAATCAGGGAAAGACCCAGGGAAAGATTGTTGGAGAAAGGACCGGAATCCTTAAGCGATTCACAATTATTGGCAGTGATATTAAGAACTGGTACCCAAGGATGTAGTGCTCAGGACTTAGCAAGAGAACTATTGATCCGATTCGGATCCTTTCGGTCTTTATATCAAGCTTCCACTGAGGAACTGAGGCAATTTCATGGGCTGGGTCCGGCAAAAATAGCTCAATTAAAAGCAGCCATGGAAATAGGCAGAAGGGTATCCGGTGAGGTTGTCTCGAAAAAGCCTAAACTGATTAATCCCGATAAAGTGAAACATTTTGTCGAACATACGCTTCAATGGAATTTGCGTGACGCTAAAAAAGAGATGTTTGCCATCGTTTTTTTGGATACGAAATTAAAACCACTTTCCCATTATATTTCCACTATTGGCTCAAATAAAGAAAGCGTGGTTGATATTCCGGACATTATCAGGCGTTCTACTTTAGCAAACGCTTCAGCGATTGTTCTCATTCACAATCATCCTTCAGGCGAGACCGAACCATCACCGGAGGATATTGATAGCACAAGAAGGATCATCCAAGCTTGTCAATTAGTGGGGATTATGGTAGTGGATCATATCATCATCGGTGCTAACCCAGATGATCTTTTCAGTTTTGCCGGTCACAAAATTATTTAATGTGGAAAAAACGAATTATAATTTCCTTATTCAGCTTTTAGGGGGGTAGCATGAAAATCCTTGACAAATGGTTTGAAAACTTAAGAGAAATCAGGGAAGAACTGATGGATACCGTTAAAAATATAACGGAAGAAGAATTTACGTGGGTACCAAAACCGGGTATGAAATCAGCAAAAGCGCTCTTGATTGAGATAGCTGCCGGAGAGCTCTGGCTGGATCATTTTTTAACAAATCCTGAGCCAATCTCGTGGAAAAGTGCTTTCGAACTGGTGAAAGGTAACACGTTGGAATCATTATGCTTGGAATTGGATTCCATCCGAAAGAAAACCATTCAGCTATTCTCTCAGTATACAGAAACAGAGCTATTTAAAGAAAAAGCCTGGTCAAACAATCCTGACAAGACATTTTCTCCTGAAGAGACGATGAGGTATCTGATTCAACATGAATACTATCATCTAGGTCAGCTAATCTATAACCGTTGGATGCTTGGATACAACCCGTTTCAATCAGGAGAAGGCACTTCGGGTTAGTATTCCGCTGGCAGACCTTCCAATTGTTGAAGCGAGAAAACCGGACCATCCTTACAGACATAATACGGACCGATATTACAGCGACCGCATTTCCCGATTCCACACTTCATTCTTCTCTCCAAAGAAGTAAAAATCTGGTCCTTTTGAAAACCCTTATCCAGCAATTTCGGGAGTGTTAGCTTGATCATGATAGGCGGTCCGCAAATGACGGCGATTGCTTGAACTGGCTGGATATCTGATTGTTCCACTATCGTTGGGACAAATCCTGTGGTGCCGGTCCATCCGGGAGTTTCTCTGTCTATAGTGATAATGCTTTTAATCTTGCTTTGTTGCTTCCAAAACTCAATCTTATTCTTATAAAGTAGCATGCCTGGATTTCTGGCGCCATAAATCAGGTCATATCCGGTGATGTTATATTCTTCATGTTCGAGCAGATAGTCCAGCAGAGAGGATAAAGTAGTAAAAGCAAAACCTCCCGAGATGATGATGACCCTTTTTTGCCTCATTAAGTCCAACGGGTATGTATTGCCGAAAGGTCCGCGAATACCGGCAAAATCACCTTCTTCGAGTTGATGTATTGACTCCGTTACATACCCTGTCCTGTTGACAGTGACACGAATCACATCCTCAGATGGACTGGAAGCTATACCGAAAGGACTTTCTCCTTTCCCGGGAATGGAAAACTCAATGAATTGTCCCGGTAGAAAATGAAACTGCGATCGGTCTTGTTCATTCATCAATTGAAGCTCCAACGTTTTTAAGGACCGGTCTTCACTCTCAAAAGACACTTTAACAATTCTGACCGGCATGGTCAGGTATGGATTATTCACAGAATTGTGCTGCATCGCGAATGACCTCCCTTATATCAATTTTACTGGGACATTCCCTGGAACAGCGACCACAACCGGTACATCCGATTTCGTTATATTGCATTGGGTAGTAGGTGAATTTATGAAGCAACCGCTGCCTCCATCTCTCTTTTATGGATGGCCTGGGGTTGTGTCCGCTGGCTTCTGATGTGTAGGGAGTAAACATACAGCTGTCATACGTCCTCACCCGTTTTCCCACTCTACCATAGGACAAGTCCTGAATATCAAAGCAATAACAGGCAGGGCATAAAAACGTGCAGACGCCACAAGCCAGGCAAGTGGCAGTAATTTTCTCCCACAATGCTGTTTTTGAAATCGTAGATAAGCCTTTCTCTCGCAATGCCTGGATTGGTAAAGGTACTATCTCTCTATAGGCAACATCACCCTTATCGAAGGAAGCTTTCTCATTTTCTACTTCTGTAGGGGTAAGTCCAAATTGTTGCAATTGTTGAGATAGCCACGTATGGTTTACCAACAAGTGATAACCGGAATTGATCGTATACAGGATACCGTCTGCGCCATTTAAAGCAGAGGGAGAGTCACCTATCTGGTCACAGAAACAATAAGGATCGAAATGATCGCAGGCTGTCGAGATCACGATCGTATTATCTCTCATTGCCTTGACGTAAGGATCCGG
>JAQVYZ010000174.1 GCA_028708485.1 Caldisericia bacterium
AGCTCAAAAGAATCACTTGCAGAAGAGCTGATTTTCAGGCGATATTCTCCGTTAGGTATATTATTATCGCGTATAAATTGTTGATATTCCCATTCATAAGAATAACATCCGACCGGACATTGCTTCAATTCGATGATTGGTTTGTTGATCCACTCCAAGCCTTGCTGGTCGCATAAATACAACCGAATGGTACCAAAATTGGAATACTGGATCTCCCCTTCAAACTTCTGTTCGGAGCCGGTATTAAAGGCAAAATCAATTCTATTGGTAGTAACCGCATCGTTGCAAAAAAGGTCCAATTTCTCAATTTGCAAGTCTGAGAACGGATTTTTCACCGCAGTGCGGTTTTCAATCTCTGTTGTATGCTTATAAATAATAAATGGGATATGCATCTGGTTAATCCAGATATTACCCTCGTATTTACTTCTCCTGAACTGTTTTTCCTGGATGATGAAATGAACACTGATTTTGGTTGATTCGTTTGCTTTCAATGTGATGGATTTGGCAGGTATCTCAATTTTAATCGCTTCTTCCTTGGCTAATCCAAATATCTCTGCTTTTATGGGAGAGAGAGATAGGTCTGTTGATTGTGCATTTTGGATTGTAATCTCCTGGGTAAACGTTTCTTTATCTTCTACGATAAAAGCCCGAGGAGCTAAAAAAGCTTCAGTAATGATCGCTTTGTCTATTCTAGCTTGTCCAGCTCCCTGCAATGTATACGTAATCGGTTCCTGGTTGATTTGATTCATAATGATGTCCGCGTTGTTCATTAAAGCTGATTTGATTTGATTCATTGTCCATTTTGGCTTCAGTTCTTTTAGTAATGCAACTAATCCGGTGACAGAGGGGGAAGACATAGAGGTACCGCTCAATTCAGCATACCCTTTGTATTTTTTCAGGAAAGTGGAGAGAATATTCACACCAGGTGCACAGATATCCGGTTTAAATATACCATCAGAAGTGGGTCCCATGGAAGAAAAATCAGCAATCCCAATTCCATTGTCAGAATAATACAGAGTAGTCTCAGAAGCATTCGCTTTTTCCAGCAGTTGTTTTGCATCGGATTGTGCTATCATGATGACTGGTATTCTTTTTTCCGATTCAAGCATGGTTTGCTTTAATTGAGACAGAGACATGTTGGGCAGTAATTCCTCCGAATAAAAAATAATTCCCTTAGGATGGTACTGAAGCGCATTTCGAAATTTTTCAGAAAAAGTGAGAGGTAGAGAATCAGGTCCTCTGGCAATCAGACATATCTTTCGCTCTGCCATGACATGAGAAAAGTCTTCTTCTCTCCCATATCCTGCATCGATGATTTCGCTGCTAGCCAGTTGTATTCTCTCATTGATAGAAAAATCATTAACCAGCGAATAAGGAATGCGATGTTGTTCGGAATATAAGGTTGGTCTAAATTTTCGGTCATTTGAAGCAGCCACACCAAATACATCTTCCACCACACCCGGTGAACCGACTGGCCAGGGTACTTCTTTGCCGCGGGCGCCAGAATTACCTATTGCAGCTACAACAAATACATTCGCCTTGATTACTTTCTGGATGATGGAATAATATAGATTCCCTTCTTTCGCTTTTGCATCACCGGCATGCCCCAGCGACATATTGACAACATCAACACGATCAGCAACAGCCATATCCAAAGCTTGGAATACATCGCTTGCTGCGCTGCCCCCACCAGTTCTAGGGAATACTTTATATATATACAGTAGACTATCATAAGCCATACCTTTGCCGTACTGCGTATTACCAAGACCAGCAGAAATGCCTGCCACATGTGTGCCGTGGCCGATTCCATCATCTTTGAAATCATTATCCGTTGTAAAATCATAGCCTTTAATGATTTTTCTCTGGAATTCATCGTGGTTGAAATCAATGCCGGAGTCTATGATACCGATTTTGATTCCTTTACCTGTAGCTTTGGCTGAATGGGAACCATTCCATACTCTTTCTACTCCAGTAGATACGCTCATAATCTTACGTAGGGGTTTTTCTTCCCAGTCCAGTATGACCGACTTCACAGAGTTGTTTGTCGTTAGAAGATCCAGATCAGTTCCCTTTACATAAAGATTAATCAAATTTCCTACATATTGGCAGGAAGATCGGTAAAAAAAGGAGATCGGTTGACTTTGTAAGGAGACGATCCACTTTTGCTGAGATTTAATCAATGCATTATACAAGACAAGTAAATCTGCATCCATCGATGTTGCCTTGTTTTTTTGAAAATATTGAGTTTTCTGAAGAAGCGGTTGATCCAAAAGACCCGGTTCTTTTAATTCCACTATAACTGGCACCAATGATGTTGAACTCCTATAAGAAAGCAATGTGTCCGATAATACGGCTGCAACTTTCTGTGGATGCTGAATGAAAAGAACCGAAAAAAGAACACAGCAAACCAAAAGAAAAGAAATGATGCGGTTCACCAGATCACCTCAGTTTATAGTTTATAACCGAATTTTCTTAACATATCGTGCCGACTTTGCTTATCTTCAACAGCTTCAAAACCAACCGGCCTGAAACCATCTACCACACCCAGTACACCTCTGCCTAATTCTGTTTCAGCAATCAACAGCTGAACAGGATTAGCGGTGGCGCAAAAAATATGACAAACTTCCGGAACCATCTTAATTGTATTCAGGATATTGATCGGGTAGGCATGATCGATAAAAAGAATAAATACATGCCCACAGCTTATTTTCCATGCATTTTGTTTGGAAAGTTCAATTAGTTTTTCTTGGTTACCGGTAGTTCGGATTAAACAAGGGCCTGACGCTTCACAAAAGCTCATCCCAAACTCAACTCCGGGCATTGATTGAACCAACGCCTCATGAACATCTTCCACCGTTTTGATAAAATGGGATTGTCCAATGATTACATTCAGGGAACTTGGGTTCTCAATCTGTATAACCTGAATATCCGGCATAATGGTTTAGACAGCCTTCCCATAATCCTTAGTGAAAATGGTTAAATCCAGAAAGTCTATCACCCGATCCTGATTAAAATCAGCGTCTTCATTGTAGTTGCCATCATCCGGAGTGGATTGAAAAGCATCCATAAATATCAGCCAGTCGTACTGGTTGACAATATCATCCTTATTCAGATCTGCTAATAGATAGTCATTGTCTTTCTGTACTCGTAATTCCGGGTAATGCACTTTCATTCGAGAGGCGATATCGGAAGAGCTGAACCAAACTTGTGAATTCCTGGCTCCCCATTTAACTTTGCCTTTATCGATCGCTTTAAAAGTTAAGGTTAAGAATCGCTTGTTGGTTCCACTTACTCCCTCTTCTGAATCCCGTTTGATAAAAACCGTCAACAAACCGGCTCCGTCATCTTCATCAAAAGA
>JAQVYZ010000175.1 GCA_028708485.1 Caldisericia bacterium
GCAGATTCTGATAACGAGGAGATAGTAGGGTATCCTGTTTCTGCCGCTTTCATTCCATTATGGATTACTCCATTTTGACTGATATTGGCATCTTCTTCATGTAGTATTAAGACAGCTCCGATTGACTTAGCAATCATCAGAGCTTCTTTCAGAAGAGCAGAGGAAGCAATTCCTTTTCCATCATCTGAATATACCGGAAGATTTGATTGTAAAAGCAAGGGAGAAAGTTTTTTCCCTTCAAGCTGGTCAGTAATAGTGCCTGCCTGGGTGATTGATATAATCGCTTCTTCCCGGATAATTTGTTGGATTTTTGTGTATACTTCCCTGGTAGATACAGGCGGTTTGGTATTTCCCATAGCGACGATATGGGTATAACCACCTTTTGCAGCAGCCAAAGCACCGGAATGAATGGTTTCTTTATGGGTTTCTCCCGGTTCTCGCAGATGTGTATGTAGGTCGATTAAACCGGGCAGGATATAATAACCCGATGCATCAATCGTTTCCGAACCAAGAATTTTATGATTCTCACTAATCTCCTGGACAACACCATTATCAATAAAGAGAGAGTTTAGATGAAATGATTTTTTATCAGAATCATATAGGAATCCATGTTCTATTATTATGCTCATCTAAAACAGATATTTTACTGATTATTAGGGTAAAATCAATAAAACTGCCTATTCTTTGATATCGGTGAATTCTATCTGAAAAGCAGATATCCGGTAATTTCCCTCCCCGGCTTCTAAAATACCGGTAACAATCACATTTTTTCCAACTGAGCTCTGCGGAACATCAAAATTCTGAGGTTTTAAATTGACATACATTTCATTCCCGGCCTCATCCTGAATATAAAACCAGCAACCAACGGAGCAGATAGTAGTAATTTTTCCTGTTACACTTACAAAGGAACCTGTATATTGGTCTGCGCTTTCAATTACTTCCTGAATACTTAAATTGGCAACAATTGAAGGATCAAATTCACTGTCACCCTTATAAATTCGCTGAAGTGTTTCCTGTGGTTTTGCGCAGGCTTGGAACAACATAATAACCATAAAAAACGAGAGAATAACCAGCAGAGGTTTTTTCATTTTTAAGTCTCCTTCATTTGTTCTGTTTAAGCAAATATTACATTTTTGCTTTCGTTCAAAAAGTTTATGCCAAAAAATGGATGACCCATGCAAAAATCCAAGCGACAGAAGAACTCCATAAGATAGAGAAAATGGTCCATTTCAATGAATAACTCTCATTTTTGATGCTAGTAACGGTAGCCAGGCAGGGAGTGTAGAGCAGTTGAAATATAAGGAAAGCGAGCAATGTTCCCCTTGAAAATAAAGAGAGCAAACCAGTTAAACTACCTGCTGATTGGTTAAATAAGATGGAAATAGTAGATAGTATTAATTCCTTAGCGACAAAACCACTGATCAGACTGACTGTGAGTCGCCAATCAAATCCTAAGGGCGAGAAGACCGGCGCTACCCATTTACCCAAGGTACCTAAAGCGCTTGTGGATCCACCAAAATCTGAAGGGTTTGGGAAGTACGACAGGAACCAGATAAACACTGAGACAAGGAAAATGATGGTTCCAGCTTTCACCAGAAACTGCTTAGTTTTTTGAATAGCATTCTTCAGGTTATTTTTTAAATACGGCCAACGATAAGGAGGGAGTTCCATGATTAACTCTCCTGATGGAGTATGTATAAAAGTTTTTTCAAGAAAAAAGCCTGTCAGGACAGAGGCCAATATTCCTATCGTGTATAGAACAAACATCCATATTCCTGCAGCCCGGGAGAACAAAAGACCGCATAAAGATAATAATACCGGCAACCTTCCTGAACAGGGAATGAAAGAAACCATCATCATTGTTTTAATTTTTTCCTCTTCGGTTTCCATAGTTCTGCATGCCATAACTGCAGGTACATTACAGCCAAAACCCAAAATCAGGGGAATAAAGGATTTACCATGTAAACCCAGCTTGTGCATAAATCTGTCCATTACATAAGCAGCCCGGGAAAGATAACCCAGATCCTCCAACCAGGATAGAAATAAAAAAGAACAGAAGATATAAGGAAGCAATAATACGATATTACCCACTCCCTGTAGGATGGCTCTGGAAAAAAACGATTGCCATAATGGTGACGGTATTCCGTTAGCCCATTGAATGACTACAGACAGAAAACTTTCCAGATAATCTTTGATAAAATCTCCACTGAAAAAAATAGCGTGAAATAATAAAAACATCACTACACCAAAAATAACCAATCCAATCCAGGGATGTAGAATCCAGTTCTCTAGCCAACTCATTTTTTGATCCAACGAAAAAGTTTTGTTCTTCTCGATGTTAGTTTTAACAATTTGAGATTCAATGGATTTCGCCCAGGCGTATATGGTTGAGTACAGAAAGTCAGCTATTGTTTGGTTGTGTGATAGCTCCCATTGATTAATAGATTCCTGAATTCCGGAAATTTCAGAAGATGCCAGATTGAATTGTTTTTGCGCCAGCAACTCGGGTGCCAGCAATATCTGGAAGGTTTGAAAATCAAGAGTAGGATCATTTTCATTATTTCCAATAAGATTTCTGATGATGAAAAATAATGAATGTACAGATTCAAATTCAGAATCGTAGAAAGGGTTAACAGGTTTGCTTTTTGTTGGGTCCAATGAAAACATCTCTGTCAGATAGGTTAATCCTCTTCCTTCTCGTGCAACAATTTGAACAACAGGGATGTGAAACAGTGTGCTTAGTTTTTCAGAATCGATTGAGATGCCTTTTTGTTCTAATTCATCCATCATATTAAGCGCAACAATAGTTGGTTTTCCAAGGAGCAATAATTGAAAAGTCAAAAAAAGTTGTCTTTCCATATGGTTAGCATCCAGAACATTAATAATTCTTACATCCTGATGAGCCAAAAGATAATCCCGGGTGACTTTTTCTTCCATAGTAAATGGACTGAGGCTGTAAACACCAGGCAAGTCAATAATCGTAAATACTTCTTTATGGATTCTGCATTTACCTTCTTTGATTTCAACAGTCACACCAGGCCAGTTTCCAACTTCCTGGCTTGCTCCGGTCAGTAAATTAAACAGAGACGTTTTTCCACTGTTCGGTTGACCCAATAAACTGATTTTTGTCATAACGGTCTTGTCTCCAAAGGCTTAACAAGAATTTTCTCACCGATGCCTCTTCCGATCGCAACCTGATACCCTTTCACCAGTATTAAATAAGGGCAATTTGAGATATTACGTACCATCTCAATCGTCTCATTCACCAGAAAACCATATACCTGCAAGCGCTTTTTTATGCATTCTCCCCCGTGAATACAGAGAACAATCCCTCTCTCTCCTTTTGCTAGACGGG
>JAQVYZ010000004.1 GCA_028708485.1 Caldisericia bacterium
ATAACCGTGCTCCCCATCACTTCAAAAGTTCATGATGTTTATCCGTTTGAAGTGTTTCTGTCCAAAGAAGAATATAAGCTAACCACTGATTCTAAAATTAAATGTAATCAGATCCGAACCTTAGATAAGAGCCGATTAATCAGAGTCGTCTGCCACCTTAGCCCATCCACCATGAAAGAAGTGGAACAAGCGCTTTTGATTCATTTAGGAATGTAAATGAAGAACCGGAGGGACGGAGAAGCATCTTTTGTTGTTAGCAATTATTGACCCTAAAAGTCCGGAGCTTAATTTCTCCTGCACCCCTAGCTATGCTGGTGTTAATATAAAAGTGTACCACCTAAGTGACTTTGTTGTCCATTACGGGTACACCCGGCCATTTATTCCGGAAATTGTTCCATTATATTGGTATGCTATTTACTCTTTGGTTAATTAGTGTAAAGTCTATCTTACAATAACATTGACAAAATGCAAAGTGTGCTTTACACTATTCAATAAAGGGGGCATTTCAACATGTTGCAACGTTTGATAGAAATCCATGACAGAGTGGTAAACCTTAAAAACCGATCCTATAAACGATACCTATATGATAAAATCAATTGGTCCTTAAAAGCTTTGTGCATTTTTGGTGCTCGAGGAACAGGGAAGACAACTTTGATGATTCAACATTATCAGGATCATTATGCGAGTGTCGAAAAAGCCCTTTATATCACTGCAGATCATGTTCATGTCCTATCCTATGGCTTGGTTGAAGTAGCAGATGCTTATTTTAAAACAGGAGGGCAGGCCCTATTTATCGATGAAATTCATAAATATCCTGATTGGAGCGTAGAATTAAAAAATATTCTGGATGTATATTCAGATAAGCAAATCATTATCTCTGGAAGTTCAACGCTAAATCTGAAGAATAACAAAGGAGACTTGTCCCGGCGACTTGTATATTATGAGCTGATGGGATTGTCTTTTCGAGAATTTTTACATTTGGAGAAAGGAATCCAATTTCCTGCGCTTTCATTGGAAAGTTTGTTAGAAAACCATGTAAAAATAGCTTCAAAAGTTAAGAAGAACCGCAGCATATTAAAAGACTTTGCAGAATACCTTTCTTATGGGTATTACCCTTTTTTTATGGAAGGTAAACAAGAATACATGGAAAGACTGCAAAATGTAATTGAAAAGGTTATCTTTGAGGATATTGCCTTTAGTTTTAATTTAACACAACCCAATCTCCCTGTGCTGAAGAAATTACTATGGATTATTGCGAATAGTGATCCCTTTATCCCGAATATGGATAGAATTAGCAAGGACTTAGGCATTTCACGTGAATATGTTTACCATTACGTTATGTTTCTAGAAAAAGCAGGATTGATTATCAACCTTAGGAGGGCGGGGCAAGGATTCAATACCATGAGAAAACCAGCTAAGATATTTCTACAAAATACGGGATTAATACAGACCTTAACCGAAACCTCCATGGAGCAGAACAAGGGTGCCACACGTGAATGCTTTTTTGTTAACCAATTAAGCACAAAACATGATGTCACCATTCCATCTCAAGGGGATTTTTTAATTGATGGGCAATATGTGATGGAGGTAGGTGGTAGGAGCAAGGATAAAACACAAATCAAAGGATTGGACAATGCCTGGCTGGCGCTTGATGATATTGAGATAGGCTATCAGCAAATCATTCCACTCTATCTGTTTGGCATGTTGTATTAATCTTTTCTCGAATGAATTGGACAGATATTGAGAAGAAAAAAACTGATTGGAATGGTACCAGGGGAGAGTTCTTTTGATTCACTTTTTGGAAGGGAGGGCTATCCATTGTACCAAAAGTTGGTGCGAACTTTAGATGGCATCTCAAGCAGGAATAATGCCTGTTGTTTCAAGAAAGTATTGAAAGTAATTTATTATTTCTGATGTTGAGCTATGTATTCTAAGGCAGCTTTTGATAACAATCCAGAGCGACTTTCATTGGTTTTTTCTGTGAATGCATCTATTTTGGCAAGGATATTGGAAGGGATGGTGACGTTAATACGTTTTGATTCTCTTGCTACTTTTTTGATATCGACTTCTACCAATGCCCATACACCTTTGGCTTTCTGTTGTTTGGACTGTAGTTCATCGATTTTCGAGGGCATAGGAATCGGATCGTCGTCCATCATTAAGCCTTCTAAATGAGTTAATATAGCTTCTTCTGCATTGGTTAACGCTTCTTCGAAAGTGCTTCCTGCAGAATAGCAACCGGGAAGATCAGACACAACCACTCCATATTCACTACTCTTATCTTTTTCTATATACACAGGATATTTCATTTTTTCTTATCCTCCAATCCAGCAAATCTAAGTATGCTTTTGACTGTACCAAGAGGTAAATCAGCTTTTGGATGAGGCACAGTTATTTTCCCAGTCTTAATAGGATGTTTAAACTGATGATGAGGGCGTCAGCACTTTTCACAATGTGTATTATACACACCAAAGGAATATTATCAACCTAGCGGTTTCATGCTCTCCATATGTTTTTCTGTGGCTCAGGTAAGGTGAAAACTCAAATCGGCACATTTACATCTACAAATTCTGATTTAAAGCGACCAGTGATTCCGGGCACATGCGACTGGGTGCATTAGGAAGAAGTATACTGCTCCCCTAAAACTGTGACACTCATTAAGGTGATTATCTGATCGATAAGTAGTGAAAAGTGCAAAAATAGAAGATATATTGATGTAGAAAAATGTAAAAAAAGTACAAATAATTATTGATATTTACACAAAAGTTAATATAGTATCACTAAAAAGTCTGGAGAAAAAATGTATCGAAAGGTTTCGCAGTATTTATCAGATTGGAGGCATAACCCTAATCGAAAACCTATGTTATTACATGGCGCCAGACAAGTTGGCAAAACCTACTCGCTTTTAGAGTTTGGCAAAACTCAATATGAAAATACTGCTTATTTCAATTTTGAAACAAATCCACTGATAGCAAGTACTTTTAATGAGAGTATCGATCCAGATTATCTGATCCCTTTACTATCTCGTCTTTCAAATCAGACGATTATGAAAGATAAAACCCTCATCATTCTGGATGAAATTCAAATATGTGAACGGGCACTTACCTCTTTGAAGTATTTCTGTGAATCTGCTCCTGAATACCATGTTATTGCAGCCGGGAGTCTGCTTGGTGTAGCAGTGAACAGGGAAAAGTACGCTTTTCCGGTTGGTAAAGTAGACATAAAAACGATGTATCCGATGGATTTCGAAGAATTTCTCTATGCTCATGACGAAAAAGAACTGATTGATCAAATAAAAACATGTTTTCAAGACAACAGGGCTATTCCAGAAGCTCTACATCATATTGCCTTGCAATATTACAGGCAATACTTGGTAACAGGAGGCATGCCTGATTGCGTAGATCAAATTATCATAACAAAAAACTATACATTTATACGCCATTTACAGAAGGAAATACTAACAGGTTATCTCAATGATATGAGCAAATACAATACACGGATCGAGTTACGGAAAACGAGATTGGTGTTTGATGTGATTACTGTTCAATTATCCAAAAAGAATACCAGGTTTCAGTACAAGCTGATTAAATCAGGCGCAAGGGCTTCAGAATTTGAAAACTCCATCGAATGGTTAGTGTTATCAGGTATGATGCATAGAATCTTTCGTGTTGACCAAGCTTTTGTTCCTCTTGAAAATTATCGTGACATTGACTCTTTTAAAACTTACCTATCCGATCTTGGTCTTCTTTGCGCCAAGAAAGATATATATTTCGATGACGTTATTCAAAATAATCCTGTATTGAACGATTTTAAAGGGGGAATGGTAGAAAACTATGTCTGCTGTCAATTGATAGCCAATGGATATACCCCTTATTATTGGCATTCTACCAGAGAAGCAGAAGTTGATTTCTTAATCCAACAAAAGGGAAACATTATACCAATTGAGGTAAAATCATCTGATAATACCAAGTCAAAAAGTTTGAACATTTATATGGATCAATATCAACCGGAATACGCTATAAAGCTCTCTACTAGAAATTTTGGTTATGAGAAGCATAAAAAAATAGTCCCTTTATATGCTGCTTTTTGCATCTGATTCTCATCTTATAGAATCAGAAATAGCGATATTTTTCCTGCACCACAAGCAACCAATTCAAGTGTTTTGGAGGCGCTTGGGAATCCACCTGTAGAGAAATGTGCTACTTTATGTGTATTGTTTATGCGTAATATTTGCTGTATAATGTATAAAAAGTAGGAGGTGTTCCTTGACAAGATTAAATATTACTATACCCGATCGACTGGCTGATGAGCTTTCACACATATCCAATAAGAGCAAATTTATCACTCTGGTTCTCGAGAAAGAATTAAAAGAAAGAAAGCAAAGAGAGGTAGATAGACTCCTTGTCGAGGGGTATCAAAAATCAAAAGATGAAGATGCTTCTCTTGATGCTGAGTGGGAAAAGGCAACACTTGAAAGCTGGTCCACTTCGTGAGTTTTCCAATTCGTGGTGAACTTTGGATGGTAGCTCTAGATCCCATCATTGGAAGCGAAATTGGTAAGATAAGACCAGCGGTGGTTATCTCCAACGATAGAAACAATGAATATTCGAACACCATAACCGTGCTCCCCATCACTTCAAAAGTTCATGATGTTTATCCGTTTGAAGTGTTTCTGTCCAAAGAAGAATATAAGCTAACCACTGATTCTAAAATTAAATGTAATCAGATCCGAACCTTAGATAAGAGCCGATTAATCAGAGTCGTCTGCCACCTTAGCCCATCCACCATGAAAGAAGTGGAACAAGCGCTTTTGATTCATTTAGGAATGTAAATGAAGAACCGGAGGGACGGAGAAGCATCTTTTGTTGTTAGCAATTATTGACCCTAAAAGTCCGGAGCTTAATTTCTCCTGCACCCCTAGCTATGCTGGTGTTAATATAAAAGTGTACCACCTAAGTGACTTTGTTGTCCATTACGGGTACACCCGGCCATTTATTCCGGAAATTGTTCCATTATATTGGTATGCTATTTACTCTTTGGTTAATTAGTGTAAAGTCTATCTTACAATAACATTGACAAAATGCAAAGTGTGCTTTACACTATTCAATAAAGGGGGCATTTCAACATGTTGCAACGTTTGATAGAAATCCATGACAGAGTGGTAAACCTTAAAAACCGATCCTATAAACGATACCTATATGATAAAATCAATTGGTCCTTAAAAGCTTTGTGCATTTTTGGTGCTCGAGGAACAGGGAAGACAACTTTGATGATTCAACATTATCAGGATCATTATGCGAGTGTCGAAAAAGCCCTTTATATCACTGCAGATCATGTTCATGTCCTATCCTATGGCTTGGTTGAAGTAGCAGATGCTTATTTTAAAACAGGAGGGCAGGCCCTATTTATCGATGAAATTCATAAATATCCTGATTGGAGCGTAGAATTAAAAAATATTCTGGATGTATATTCAGATAAGCAAATCATTATCTCTGGAAGTTCAACGCTAAATCTGAAGAATAACAAAGGAGACTTGTCCCGGCGACTTGTATATTATGAGCTGATGGGATTGTCTTTTCGAGAATTTTTACATTTGGAGAAAGGAATCCAATTTCCTGCGCTTTCATTGGAAAGTTTGTTAGAAAACCATGTAAAAATAGCTTCAAAAGTTAAGAAGAACCGCAGCATATTAAAAGACTTTGCAGAATACCTTTCTTATGGGTATTACCCTTTTTTTATGGAAGGTAAACAAGAATACATGGAAAGACTGCAAAATGTAATTGAAAAGGTTATCTTTGAGGATATTGCCTTTAGTTTTAATTTAACACAACCCAATCTCCCTGTGCTGAAGAAATTACTATGGATTATTGCGAATAGTGATCCCTTTATCCCGAATATGGATAGAATTAGCAAGGACTTAGGCATTTCACGTGAATATGTTTACCATTACGTTATGTTTCTAGAAAAAGCAGGATTGATTATCAACCTTAGGAGGGCGGGGCAAGGATTCAATACCATGAGAAAACCAGCTAAGATATTTCTACAAAATACGGGATTAATACAGACCTTAACCGAAACCTCCATGGAGCAGAACAAGGGTGCCACACGTGAATGCTTTTTTGTTAACCAATTAAGCACAAAACATGATGTCACCATTCCATCTCAAGGGGATTTTTTAATTGATGGGCAATATGTGATGGAGGTAGGTGGTAGGAGCAAGGATAAAACACAAATCAAAGGATTGGACAATGCCTGGCTGGCGCTTGATGATATTGAGATAGGCTATCAGCAAATCATTCCACTCTATCTGTTTGGCATGTTGTATTAATCTTTTCTCGAATGAATTGGACAGATATTGAGAAGAAAAAAACTGATTGGAATGGTACCAGGGGAGAGTTCTTTTGATTCACTTTTTGGAAGGGAGGGCTATCCATTGTACCAAAAGTTGGTGCGAACTTTAGATGGCATCTCAAGCAGGAATAATGCCTGTTGTTTCAAGAAAGTATTGAAAGTAATTTATTATTTCTGATGTTGAGCTATGTATTCTAAGGCAGCTTTTGATAACAATCCAGAGCGACTTTCATTGGTTTTTTCTGTGAATGCATCTATTTTGGCAAGGATATTGGAAGGGATGGTGACGTTAATACGTTTTGATTCTCTTGCTACTTTTTTGATATCGACTTCTACCAATGCCCATACACCTTTGGCTTTCTGTTGTTTGGACTGTAGTTCATCGATTTTCGAGGGCATAGGAATCGGATCGTCGTCCATCATTAAGCCTTCTAAATGAGTTAATATAGCTTCTTCTGCATTGGTTAACGCTTCTTCGAAAGTGCTTCCTGCAGAATAGCAACCGGGAAGATCAGACACAACCACTCCATATTCACTACTCTTATCTTTTTCTATATACACAGGATATTTCATTTTTTCTTATCCTCCAATCCAGCAAATCTAAGTATGCTTTTGACTGTACCAAGAGGTAAATCAGCTTTTGGATGAGGCACAGTTATTTTCCCAGTCTTAATAGGATGTTTAAACTGATGATGAGGGCGTCAGCACTTTTCACAATGTGTATTATACACACCAAAGGAATATTATCAACCTAGCGGTTTCATGCTCTCCATATGTTTTTCTGTGGCTCAGGTAAGGTGAAAACTCAAATCGGCACATTTACATCTACAAATTCTGATTTAAAGCGACCAGTGATTCCGGGCACATGCGACTGGGTGCATTAGGAAGAATAATTCCATGCAAAAGAGGTTGCATGAATCAGGTTCGGAATTAAAAAATCCTTGCACTTTTTGGTTAAATGCTGTACACTTTGTACAAAACGTACAGCGTTATGAAAGGACTGAAATGTTTGTTAAAGAGCAAGCCAGCAATGTCAGAAAAGAATGGAGCTCATTTATAGACAAAGTGCTTCATGATAAACCTGCAATGATCAAAAGAAATCGCGATCAAATTGCAGCATTTTCTTTGGACCATCTGAATACACTATTGTCTACAGTTATATTTTCTTGTGTTTATCTCCAAGAGGATGATAGTTCCTGGACAGTTGCTTTAAATAACATAGATCTGGTAGTGAATGCGAAAACAAAAGAAGGAGCACTGGAATTATTAGCCCAAGACTTGATGGAATATGCTCAGGAGTATGTTGATGATTTTGATCACTTTTATCGGTCCTCCAATAGGAAGGATCATTTTCCCTATGTAGTCAAAGTACTCTTACAAAAAGATCTAAGGGCTATTATGGATCTCTTACATGCCTAGTTGGAAAGATCTAAAGAGGTTTTGTGACCACGATGGATGGGAATTGTACAAAAATACTGATCATTATTTTTATCGTAAAACAATGGATGATGGGACATTAAAGCGTACAAAAGTATCAAAAGGATCAGGACAGATACAATCTAAGTTATGGAGGTTAATTCTGCAGCATCAACTTCAAGTTGAGGAAGGCTATTTTAATAAATTGATATGATGTTTTTTGAAGACACAATAAACAAGAATTTGGGAAGCATTCTCTTATTCTGATTGAAGTACGAACATTCCGTTAAGAGCCAACCAGGTATTCCGGGCACATGCGACCGGGTAGATCTAGTGTTCCTTCTCCTGATACTATCTCCCTGTGCAATGGTTTGTAATGAACCAGCAAAGGGAACGGACAAAAATTCTACGATATTAGAAAAGAAAAAAAGCTTCAAATCTGTTGACTTTGGATTAATCATGCATAGATTAAAGTTATGAATAAAGATTTATTAGAAAATTTGATTAAAATACTGAGAAGTTATGGAGCAACCGAGATAATCCTTTTTGGTTCATATGCAAGGGGTGAAAATCGACCTGATAGCGATATAGATGTTATTGTGGAATTCAATGAAACAAAAGGTTTATTCAAAAAAGCAGAAATTATTAGAGTCATTTATGAAAAGCTGGGCGTCCACATTGATCTTTTATCGAAAAACTATATTAATCCCTTTCTCAGACCTTATATTGAGAGAGACATGAAGGTATTGTATCCTTCTTGAAAAAAGACGATTCAGTTTATTTAAATCATATTCTTCTTTCTATTTCTAAGATTGAAAAATGATATTCAAAATATGAATTTTTCAGATTTCTTAAGTAATGGATCCATTCAAGATGCCGTGATAAGACAATTCGAGATTATTGGTGAAGAATCGAAACATATTTCTGAAAGTACTACAAGAAAAATTATAGATGTTCCGTGGAAAGATATTATATCTATGAGGAATATTTTGATCCATGATTATTTTGAGGTAGATTTAGAGGATGTCTGGCAAACCGCAGAAAATGATATCAAAGTATTGAAAGAAAAAATTAATAAATTTTTAGAAAAAAATTGATTGCCACTTTATTAGCGGATTGAGACACGGAACTTTACTGCTCCCCAAAAACTAGAACACTAATTAAGGTGATTATCTGATCGATATCGACTAGTATATTACTTTACCAGCAGAAAAGTCCCTCCGGTAAAAGTCTACTAAAGATAAGTCGTATATTAAGATTGAAGGAGATGGTTTACCCTGTCTCTGAAATGAATGGGATACTTTTTTAAGTATTGTTGCATCTTCTTATTTTTTAATCCGTCTAGGTTCCACTCGGAGTAATCCATTTTGCGTTTACCCAGAGCTATTAAATAAAATAGGTCTATAAATGCTTTTTCGGGATCTGCCAGATACACACCATCCAACAACTGAAAACCAAAAAAATAGTCTTTCTTCAATTGCCGGTATTCACACTCTATATTCATTAGGTTCATTCTTTTCGAGTGCCTTATGGTTGCTAATGTTAGAATATTTTGTCCCTGATTCATAATTCCGTACTTTGACAGTACGCTTTCAAAGCTAATATAGCTGGGATAATAGAGCTGTGTCACTACATGTTCCAAATCCACCGGATGAGAGGCAAAAGTATATACCCCTTTGGTGATTGGTAAGATCAATCCAGCATCCATAATTCGTTTGACATGAACTTTGACGTGTTTGTCATGGGGAAACAGTTTTCTCACTTCTAAAAGGGTAAAAAATGCTTTTCCTAATGCATCAATCTTTTGGATCAATTCTTCTTTTCTCATTTTTCGAACAAAGGCATCACTTTTTTAAATTTTGCGGGTAACAGGGGATTCAATCCATCCATGAGTTCTTTTTTAGTGTACTTATCCTGATCCTGAATGATACATTCACGATTGAGCTTTTGACAGATAATCCAAATATCAAACAAGTCCCTTGGCGCTCTACGGGTTCTGTTTTGTATGATTTCTTCTTTATCTTTCAGAATTGATTCCAACGTGTACACCCGACCAAGCACTTCAAGATTGTTAAAAGGACTTTTCAATAGCACAATCTGTTCCTCAAAATCGTTGGCATCTTGGTTGATTTCTACTTTTATGCCAATTGGAATCGGTTTGAAATCAATTCTGAATACTATTTTCGCATAAAGCGTGTATCTTTTATCGTGCATGTCTATGATTCTAGCTTCTGGTAATATGTTGACTACACTTTTCATAGCCTTTTCAAATTCGGTATAGGCGATATTCCCTTGAATAGAAAAATCCAGATCTTCAGAAAACCGATAAGATTGATAAGCCAATCGAAGTGCTGTTCCGCCTTTAAAAACCAGGTTCTCTTCAAAGGAAGATTTGTAAAGAATATCCAGCAAATAGAGTTGATAGTGTTCTTTCAGAATATTATCCACTATTGTTTGATGCTCAATCGCCATTTTCTGTGCCTGTATTTGTGTTAACATGGTATATATAAATATATACTATCCTTACTCAGAATACAAGTAGAAAATCAAAACATACAGATCAATTTCTTAATGCTCCGGAGGGAGAGAACGATTCTTTTGGCGTAACTTTTGGGACAGGGGACAGTCCCTTGTACCACTTTCTTAGTAATTCAAATTAAGTTGTCTGCGCCGGAGGAATGGGGTTTCTGATTCGCTTTTTGGTTCTTCAGCTCTACGAGTTTTCAAGATCATGTCAGTCAATTACAGAGCCTAAAAGTCCGGAGCTTAATCCTTCCTGTACCTGCAAAAACTACCAGAAATACTGAGTCAAAAAGTCTGTTTCTCTCCGGTATGTATGAAAAACATATACTAAGCAGAGGAGTGCACCGGAGGGTGGTTCTGTTTTAAGTTATGGTTATTTTAGCAGTGTTGTTCGTATTTTTTCAAGTGGTAACACCACCACTCGTTCATGCAAACGGTACTCCTGATTACCGGGATAGATCACAAATAGTTGTTCAAGAGTTAAGTCTTCAAGCGCAATATGCATAGATTTGGTTAAACGAGGTGCATCCATGTATTTGAATTCTGCTGCATAATTTTTTCCTCCATGCATCCAAAAAAGATCCACTTCAGCACCACCATGAGTAGACCAAAAATAAACGTTGTTCGCTTCTTTTTTCAAAACACACATCAATTGCTCTAATGCAAAACCTTCCCAGGATGATCCGAGCTTTGGATTTGTGTATAACTCCTCTTGGGTGGATATAGATTGGAGAGCATGGAAAATACCTGAATCACGGAAATAGAGTTTTGGAGACTTGACAAGACGTTTGGACGTATTGTTGTGCCATGGCATTAATAGCCTTATCATGAATGTGCCTTCCAAGATCTCAATATATTTCCTGACTGTACTATCGGATGTACCGAACGACCGACCGATTTCATTATAATTTAGGATTTGCCCATGGTAATGAGACAACATGGTCCAAAACCGACGAAGCGTTGAAGAAGGGATTTGTATTCCTAACTGAGGGATGTCTCTTTCAAGAAAAGTAGTAATGTAATGAGTTCTCCATAGGAATGATTGTTGATCATTGAGTGCCAGGTAGGATTTTGGGTAACCTCCACGAAGCATCAGTTGATTCCAATTCAAATAACCAATATCATCCAGTGAAAAACCTGAAAGATAATAATATCCTATTCGACCTGCCAAAGTTTCTGAGCTTTGAGTGATCAAATCCCGAGAAGCACTTCCTAGAATAAGGTATTCCTGTTTTATACCTTTATCAATTAAATATCTTATTAAAGGGAACAAATCTGCTTTTCGCT
Source organism: Caldisericia bacterium (assembly GCA_028708485.1). Classification (GTDB taxonomy): domain Bacteria; phylum Caldisericota; class Caldisericia; order UBA6126; family UBA6126; genus UBA6126. Next base: position 11,578 of record JAQVYZ010000004.1, read on the forward strand.
GGATTTCATCAATCACAATGAGGCCTTGTATATTTTCCAGTGCAATTTGCGGTTGATCCAAACGAGCTAAATCACGAGGATTTTCCAGATCGAAATAATGATCATAGTGAATCTGGTTGGCAAGAGTAGTTTTCCCGCATTGCCGTGATCCCAAAATCGCTACCACAGGAAACGCAGTCATTAATTCTTTAAGTTGTTCAAGATCATGCACCCGGTTTATCATTTTTTTTCTCCTGAAAAAATTATATATACTTTCTTGAAAATTCAAATAGCTACTTCGATATTTCAAGAAAGTATTGATGCACCGGAGGGAGGCTTCTCTTGTTGTTGGCAATGATAAACTCTAAAAGTTAGGAGCTTAATTTTTGATGACATAAGCGAAATGATAAGAAGAAGAGTGTTGCTTTTTCTGAAATTCTGAATATCATTATTTCAAAAAGCATGAGGTAGGCTATGAAAAATAAGACTTATTGTGAGTTGAAAGATAGATCTCAAGTCACCATACCAAAATATCTAGTTAAAAAATTAAATTTACAAACGGGTGATATGATAGAGGTGAAAGAGAGTAAAGGCGTGATCTATTTGATTCCATCAGTTGTGTTGCCAAAATATCAGTCTTGGTTCTTTTCTGAGAAATGGCAAGAGGAAGAGAAGCAAGTTACCAAAGAATTAAAGCAAGGAAAGGGAATCCCTATATCCAAAAAGAGTGATTTAGCGAAAGTATTTACTTCAGATAAAGAATGAAGCTTATTGTATCTCCTCATTTTCAAAAGAAAGTATCTCAATTTCCCCAATCCTTGAAAGAGTTGATCCAAACAAAACTCGAACTATTTTTTGATAATCCAAAACATCCATCCCTGCAATCTAAAAAGATTTAAGGAACTGATGGTATATTTGAGTCAAGAATCAATTCTGATATACGTTTTACTTGGGAATACTGGGAAGATAGTATTGTTCTCAGGAACATTGGGTACCATGATCCAACTTTAAAAAAACCTTGATTCGTCAATAGGAAGAATACATACGGGGATGGTTCTTTTGGCGTAACTTTTAGGACAGGGGACTGTCCCCTGTCCCACTTTCTTAGTAATTCAAATTAAGTTGTCTGCGCCGGAGGAATGGGGCTTCTGATTCGCTTTTTGGTTCTTCAGCTCTACGAGTTTTCAAGATCATGGGTCGCCGACATGTCAGTTATGTAGCTGGGGTTGTGTATGGAGCGATACTGAAGGGATGGCTCAGACGATCTGAAAAGCATCTGGGGGAGCATCTTTTGTTGTTGGCAATGATAGATCCTTAAAGTCCGAAACGTAATTTTACCTGCACCCTTAACTCTAATGATGTTAATATAAAAGTATACCGCATGAGAATCTGTGTTGTTCATTCCGGTTACATCCGGACAACATTTCGATTTTATTCGGACACCTTATCGTTTTTAAAATAATACTTGGTATCTTACTGCCAGATAAGATGAAGGTAAGACCAAACAATGAGGAGATTGGATGCCAATGGTATCAAAATCCAACTCCCTTAGGTGGATGTACACCATATCAAATGGGATAAATCATCATCGTTTGATAAAAGTTTTGCCCGATATTCCCCATCCATAGTTCTCAATAACTGTTACTGCTCGTGGTATCCTATCAGGGTGAAAAATATACCTAATTGGAAAAGAAAGCACCTCAAATTCATGATTTCCCAAGTATAGCAGTGCCATGTTCATCCACCAGGAGGTTTGACCATAAAGTGCCCCATCAAGCACCTTAAACCTTAATCCACCCTTCTGACCCTCCTCCTCTAGCACATAGGTTCCAGCATATTGCTCAGGAGTCTCTACTGAAGGAAACTCCCTGGGGATATAAGTAAGATCCATATATTCCGTTAGTTCTTGAAGGTGTTTTTGCCATTGCCCATCAGCAGTTAACAACTTTAGTTTGTATCCTTGGTATTCGTGAAAATGTTCACTTGAAAGACGTTGATAGTGCTCCCACATGGTATAAATACTTTCTTCGCCGGTATAGGGGTGATATTTAAAATAGCCTTCATTTTCCCAATTCAAAATAATATTTTGCCATTGTTCGCCACGTACTTGAAAAGCTTGTTGAAATGATCTTTTTACTTCAGCTCGATACAAAAAAACGATCGTAGGCTTTAGCGGCTTCAAAATCTCCAGAACCTGATTGTAATATGCTTTGATTTGCTCTTCCGAGTAACAACTGGCAAATAAGTATCGGATAATGCTTTGATAAAAACACCCTTCCATGATATACACCAATCTAGATTCCGCTATCTCTTCCACCAGTGCCTTCCACCGTGAAAGCATTTCAGTTACATTTTTTGCCATACCTGCTTCGGTTTCCAGGCTATCGA
>JAQVYZ010000176.1 GCA_028708485.1 Caldisericia bacterium
TGAAATGGTATATGTCTGATAAAGGGTTGCCTACTTGCTTTTTTGACGGTACAGAATATCTCAAAGGTGTACCAAACATGGACGATGACTCCTTTGAAGCAAAAGCAAGGCGTATGTATGAATCCTATCGGGAAAAAGTCATCGAGAAATCTAAGGAACCCTCCTTTATCAGCATCTCATCCAGGAGTCGATTTGATTCCAAGAACCGGCAAGGCAATATAACTGCTAATATTACTGCCTTAGACAGCATCCCCTATAAAGACCCGCGTCTGTATTTCGCGCTGACTGAGAGCAATATTTCATTTACCGCAATTAATGGTGATAAAGTACATCATTTTGTATTGCGGGATTTCATTACCCCTAAGAACGATAACCTGACAGATTATCTCGGTATACCGATGAAAAAAGGATCGGGCGAGAAATTCGGTTTGAAAGGCGACACGTTTGAGCAATCAGTCAGCTTTGATGTATTGGATATCTATGATATTAACAATCTTTCCATGGTGGTATTTGTCCAGGACAATGTGACAAAGCGTGTCCTCCAAACCCAGGTATACCCGGTAAAGGTGATCAATAACCGCGCCTTTGATCTGATATCGGATGGATCCATGTCTCAGAAACAGGTCAAAGGAACAGAAGTCACCATGACCAGTTACATCTACAATAACGGTACCGTAGCAGATAGTTATAATTGCATTATCTTAAACAAAACCAAAGAAAAATGGCTTTACCAAACTTTGATTAATGGAGAACAGAAACCCGGAGATACGAATGGCGGTATCAAAATTGAGCCCGGCTCATTTGCGAAAGTAGAAATCAAAGTAGCTATCCCTAATAATGCTGCTCCGAAAGCAGAACAAGTTTTTTCCGTTCAAGCGATTTCAACCGCTACAGCCCAAATGAAGACCATCATCGGTCGTATTGATGTCATTGAATCACGACCCCCCGGTATCAAGCTCGTTGTAGAAGGGACTCCGGAAAATACGAAGATATTGGCAGGAGAAAAGCTTTCCTTAACTGTAAAAGTGGTTCCGGATCCCTATTTCGACACTCCGATTCAGTTGAGTCTGAAATCAGTCCCTGCTGAAATATTATCTTATGAGTTTACCGTTCCCACCGGAACGGCTCCTTTTGAATCTCTTTTCCATATTGTATTTAAACCTGAAACGCCGGATAAAAAGATTGATCTAACCCTTTTGGCCACTGGTGAGAAAATCGAGAAAGCCCAGATCATCTCCATTAATGTATTAAAGAATCCTGATGCGCTTCCCCCCGTGATCGACCTGACTTACCCAACCGATAATTTGGTAACGAATAAAAAGGATCTTGAGGTCACCGGTATGACCGATCCGACTGTGACTATTGAAGTGAATGACAAGCCGGTGAAAGTGGAAAATTCTGGTAGTTTTTCTGTTGTCGTGGTCTTAGTGGAAGGGCAGAATGTCATCAATGTGTTGGGTACAAATCGAAAAGGATTAATCACAGAGTTAACCAAAGTAGTGACTTTTGATTCCAAACCTCCTTTGTTAGAAGTTGACGAGATTCCCGAAGAAGTAACCGCAGAAACACTAACCATTCATGGCAGAACCGAACAAGGCGCAGTGATTAAAGTCGGTGAGAGCGACGTTTCTATCGATAAAGATGGATTTTTTGAATTTACCATCACCCTGACAAAAGGATACAACACCATTGATATCATGGCTGTCGATACCGCGAACAATTCCACTTTCCTCTCGTTCGATGTCAAAAAAATCACGCTGATCAAATTGCGAATTGGTTCTAAATCAGTGCAGATCAATGAAGAAACCAAACAAATTGATGCAGAGCCTTATCTCAAGAGTGGACGTACGATGGTACCGATTCGTTTTATCGCCGAAACCATGCAGGCGAAAGTAGATTGGAACCAAGTACAGAAAGAAGTCATCATCACGCGTGATGGTAAGACGATCCGGATCAGAATTGGCTCCAAAGATGCTTACGTAAAAGAAGAGGGTAGCCTGGGAGAAGACAAGGTAACTCTGGACGCACCACCGGAAATCACGAAAGGCAGAACTTTCGTGCCGTTGCGTTTTATCTCCGAGATTTTAGGTGCTAATATTGAATGGAACGAAAAATTAAGAGAGATAACGATTAAGGATTAATTCCTAGTTCAGTTATAAAGGCGCTGATTAGCTCCTTCGGCGTAACATCAAAGGCTGGATTCCAGACCTTTGTCGCTGAAGGAGCTAATTTTTTTTCTTCACACATCAAAACTTCTTGTTGATTTCTGAGTTCAATCGGAATCTCAGAACCATTCCGGAGTTGGGTATCAAAGGTGGAGGTTGGTGCTGCGACAAAAAAAGGAATCCGATAATAATGAGCTGAAAGGGCCAGGGAGAGTGTGCCGATTTTATTCGCGGTATCGCCATTTAGAGCGATTCTATCTGCCCCTACAATCACCTTGGTGATGTTTCCGCCTGCCATTAAGGTGCTCATGGCGCTATCGATGACCATCACAGCGGGAATTTCACATTTCATGAGTTCATAAGCGGTTAGTCTGGCCCCCTGCCATAAAGGACGGGTTTCAGTATGGTATACCCGGATGTTCTTTTTGGAAAAATATGCTTTTTTGATGATGCCCAATGCTGTACCTATGCCGATAGAGGCTAAAGATCCGGTATTGCAATGGGTGAATAGGCCATCCCCGTCCTGTAGCAAAGAACACCCATAATCAGCGATAGATTCGCATTCCTTGATAGAGTCAATCTCTGCTGTTTTAATTAATCGCAAGCATTCATTAATTCTTTGTTGTTTTTCTGAAATACTGGACAGGATGCTGACTGCTTTGGTGACCTCTCTCGCTAAATTCACCGCTGTCGGACGAACAGAGCGTAATATGTCGATACGATTCATCCAGTCAGGCTCATTATCCGTTTCTAACAGGGAGAAATACACCCCGATCAAACCGGCGAAACCAAGTAAGGGAGCTCCACGGATCGCTAAAGTCTGAATCGCTTCCCATAAAGCTTCAGAATGAGAGATGGGAATCCAGATTTCTGCATTGGGTAGTTTTCGTTGGTCCAGGATAGTCAGCGTATTTTGTTCAAAACGGAGGGGTTTCAAATCCGTGATCAAGCAGAATCCTTTGCTGAGTAATGTTGAAATAGCTGGTCGAGGACTCTTTTCCGCAACTCCTCTAATCCACCCCCCGTTTTGGCGGATATCCATACGCCATCTCCCAATGAAGAGATAATCTCTGCGCGTTTGAGATCAGTAGTGGTTGGCAGATCCGCTTTATTGTAAACAAGCATAAACGGCAGGTGGTCAGCATGAATCTCCTGGAGAGTGTCCTGA
>JAQVYZ010000177.1 GCA_028708485.1 Caldisericia bacterium
AGAAGAATGATCTTTCAGGATTGAAGCATTGGCACCGTGCAATAATAAAGCTTTCAGCAATGCAGAAGAAATAATCTGTGGGGAAATATGGAGATTTTTTCGAACATGCTCTCTAACTAGCACAAGTGAACCAGCGGTGACAGGCGTAGCCATACTCGTTCCGGACATCGTCGTGTATCCGCCGGTATTCCTGGTGGATCGAATGTAATTTCCGGGAGAGACAATTTCAGGTTTTATCCTCTCATCCGCGGTTGGTCCCTCGCTTGAGAAATAAGCCATTACCTCAGGATCATAACCGGATTTTAAGCTTTGAGAGGCACCGATACCTATCCCGTTCTTGGAAGCACTGAAATTGGTTAAGGAATACGTACCGTTGTTGGGTGGAGGCCAAACACCGTATTGAGAGTAGGATCGACTGTTTCCAGCAGCAAATAATCCCTGGAAATCCATATGATCCCAGTGGAATTGGTCGATCAGGTAAGCACTGTTGTCATACTGCCCCCAGCTGTCATTCGAATCAGACCAGCTGTTACTGTGAATTCTGGCACCGCTGGAGTAAGCATCAGATAAAATCTGGTACATCGTGTTGTTACCATAGGAAGACCAAACACTTTGTGCAACAACTCGCGCTTTTGGAGCCATTCCCTGGTAGCGTATGCCGTTTGCTTGTACGGTGTCACCTGCTCCTGTTCCTACGATCGAACCAGCCACATGGGTACCGTGACCGTGATAATCACGCCAACCGCCGGGAGGATAGGCAGCGACTACTTTGTCTGCAAAGGTTGGCATCGTGAAAGCAGGATGGACGGTTGACGGGTCACCGGTAGAGAGACCGGTATCGGCAAAACCGACGATCTCCCCTTCTCCTTCCAGCCCTTGGATAATATTCTGGTCCAGTGTGTCTCGTATGTTCAGAACCTGGGATGCTTCAGCGTTCAATAACACCGGTTTTTGCTTTTCAGTCACGGTGATAATACCCGGTTCCAGGAACAGGGAGGGTACTTCAATTACTGGGAACTCGGACAGATGCACTATTGTCAATGGATTCGCTTCATTCATGACAGCAGATAAATACAACCCTTTTCTATTCAACCACTCTTTGGATGCTTCCAAAGAAGAAAAAGCGATCTCTAGATCAATCGTTTCAGAAGTTATCAATGAGAAATCAAGATTCTGTCTGGTACAATTCGGTAATGTCTGTAATGCCTGCACAAATCGGAAATTTCTTAATTCAGGGACAAACAAAGAATTTACCTCGATAATCCATGCATTTTTATAAACAGGGACTAAAAAAGTAACTCCCCATGATTCAAGAGTCTCCTTCCAGACTATCTTTTCTGGACCGATCCATTGAACAACATGTATAGCACTTTTCACAGCTTCCAAGGAAGAGTCCCTGGAAGAAATCGATTTATCCGGTTCAGCAAAAAAAGAATGATTGCCAATTTTCAGTAAATGGGTATCTTCTTCTATCAGATAAGGAATCGACAACGCTTCGAGATGCTGTATTTGTGTATAATCCGCTTTGACAAGTACGAAGGATTCATACATCTCCACCAATGAAAAAGACTGTTCGAATAAAGTTTCTACCATGTCGGGATGTGAAATCTGTATCCGTACAATCATCGATTCAGGAGCAGCCTTTAACAGGGATAATGGAGAGATACTCCCCGAAAAGAACAGTATGATCGAGATGAACAAACCAAGCCATTTCTTTGTCATTACAACCACCTTTGTTAAAACCCTCTATTCACGCAACACTAATAAATAAACCGGGCATAAAAAACACACATCCAAACTCGTGAATAATCGTCAACTTTATTATACAATTCTATTATATCAATTTTAAGAAGGTAGGGTTAACGGATGCAAAAAAGATGGATTATGATAATGTGCATATTCTTGTTTTGTTCCCTTCTGATGCAATGCAAAAGTCAAAAACCGGTCGGGGAAGAGGAAATTCAAAAAGTGCAAACACAGAGTTTTTCGATTGAATCCATCCGCACTTCCACTCAAGTGATAAATAATAAGGAGTCTATTTATGAATTGCAGTATAGCTGCCTGATTATGAATACCGACCTGCAAGACAGTAATATTTTGACCGCTACCCCTATTCTAAAATCAGAATTTAAACCCTATGTGATTGAAGAAAAACCTTTAACCATCGAGGTGAATCAACTCATCCGAAACAATGAGAAGATCACGATTCAAGGAAAATTGAAGTTCCAATCAAAAAAAGTACCGGAAGAAACTCAAAAAACCTGGACACCTTATATAATGGGCATCAAGATCCTGAATGAAAAAACCGTTTTAGCTGAAAAGAAGCCTTAAGGAGGCAATCATGAATTTTATAAAAAGAATTGAGATTGGTTTACTATTGCTATGCCTGCTCATACCGGTTTGGCAGTGTACCCCTGCGGTTCAACCGAAGAATCTCCACACGCTAGCGCAGATTCCAGCTTATCCGAATACGGTATACTTTGATTGGTCACAACTGCCAAAAGACGAGAAACCGGAATTCTATGCCTGGTCAGAACCTTATATTTACTATTGTTTATCGCTGAAAGTCATCCCTGAGAAAGAAGCACCAATTGCATCCCGTGAAATCACCAGAGGAGAATTTATTCAATGGATGGTAAAAATTAAGGATATTCCCACCGTCAAAAGTGAATATGTCTTCGCGGACACTACAGCGAAACATCCTTATTACAAGGCGATCATGAGTGCATTAGAAGCAAAAATCATCGACCGAAATCCAGAATTTCGACCGGATGATCCCTTGCTTAGACAGGAAGCAGCGGTTTGGTTGGTTCGTGCCAAGGGGGAAGAAGCCATCACCCTGGCTAATTCTTACACGGAACCGTGGATTGCAGCGCAGGATGGTTATTTTGACATCCCAAAAGAGGTAGCCGGGTACTTATCAACGTGTTACCTGCCAGAAAACCAACTATTGCATTATCGGTGGATCGTGGGAGATGATTACCGTTATATCAAGCCCAATGCGCCGATGATTCTTGCAGAAGCTGCCCATAGTCTGATCATGTTAGCATTTCCGCCAAAAAGAGGGGGTATCATTACAATTGGCATGAGCATGGAGCCGAAATCACTATTTCAAGGACTTGAACAGAGTGCAGCCCTAACCCATATCACTCCTTTGCTGTATACCGATATTATTGGCGGTAGGGATGAAAACTGGTGTTTGTATCCAATTTTAATTAAAAGAATTCCAACCAGGGAAAACGGCCTTTGGAAAGTTTTGGATGACGGTAGAATGGAAGTGACGTTTGAATTCAGAAAAGGGGCTAAATGGGCGGATGGGGTTGAGATAACC
>JAQVYZ010000178.1 GCA_028708485.1 Caldisericia bacterium
TCAATAAATTTAACGCACCGTCTTGTAGTTTCGAAAGCATAAATAGAGAGTAACAGCACTTAGGACGATACCCAGAGAGAAAAAAGCGATTCTAATTTTATCATAAGAATACGGACCATCTGCAAGTTCAGGTATAATCATACCCAGCCAGGTGATACCTAATCCAAACCAGCCAATGATTGCGAATAACCTTCTTAACCATCCGGGAACAAGAATGGTAAGGAGAAGCCAGCATCCAATGATATATAATATTACCTTATTATCCCAGGCATACTCATAGATAGCTGTTAAAAAGAAGACAGAAACCATCGCCGGCAAAATCATGAAAACTCTCCACCATCGGTCTTTCTTGATTGCTTTCATCTCGTTGCTTCGCTTTGATTCATGGGGGACAACTTGCTCTCGGACTAACCTGCAAATTTCTTCATATTGCTCTTTCGGACAATACAACACCCCAATCTGACGCCAGCTGTTACGAAGAGAAATGGCATGCAGTTTATCCCAGTATTTGACATAAAATACATCGGTCCAGGGGATCTCTGCGCTTTCAGAGCTCTGTGCTATTAGACCAGTGCCGACCATGCCTGGTTTTTTAGCAAAGGCACCCAGAATAATCAGTAAAATGCTGACTCCCCTGGCTCTTTTTCTGTGACCTGGATTTAACGCCATCCTGGCAGCATAATTATCCACAATAAAATGAGTATCGAACCGGTTTTGATAGAGAATCCAAAGCAAGAGCATTGTAAAAAAAGCCAGGATACCAACCAGAATCAATGCATACTGAAAACCGTAAAAAGAAATCGTGGAGCCGTTTTTATACAAATTCCAGCAAGACATTCCTATGAGGACAACAATAAAACCAACAGGTATGCCCAGAGCTTTGCACATATCCAAAAAAATAAAACGATTCCCGTATAATGGGATGAAATAGTCCCATTCGATTAAAGTCTCTTTCGTTTTTCCCATTTCTTGGCTCCCTCTTGTATTTTGTTCGTTAATTTCATATCTAAGTATTATAATGTCAAATCATGAAACCAGTTGTTTTTACAAATAGAATAAGAATTGAACCGATCGATATGTTCTTGTTTTTAATTGGAATTGCTTTGATATATGGTCTGCTCTCCGCTGCGAAAGGTTTTTCTCTAGAGTCATCTTACGAACCGACTATCTCCTTATCATTTTGGATGATCCCTTATTATGCCTGGCTATCAGTGCTGCGTCAGATATTTGCTTTCATTCTCTCCCTGGCTTTTTCAATCGGGTTCGGCTATATCGCTTCTCACAATAAAGTGGCTGAGAATCTTCTGGTTCCATTGCTGGATATTATGCAATCTATCCCGCTAATCTCTTTTTTACCGGTGTTTGTGTTATCTCTGATCTCAATTTTTCCCTTTGAAAGAGTTGGCTTGGAGATCGCCTGCATATTGTTAATCTTTACTTCTCAGGTTTGGAATATGGCTTTTAGTGTTTATGGGTCAATGAAATCAATCCCCAGGGATTTGAGGGAAGCAGGAGAGTTATTTCAGTTCAACCGATTCTTCTGTTTCTATTTCATCGAAATCCCTCATTGTATCATTGGATTGGTCTGGAATAGCATGATGTCGGTGGCAGGAGGCTGGTTCTTTTTAATGGTATCAGAGATGTTTGTTTTGAGTGGTAGAGATTTTCGTCTGCCTGGTATCGGATCTTACCTGATGTTAGCTGCAAACCAGGGCAACATTCCTGCGCTTCTGGCTGGTTTGGGGATGATTATCCTGATTATCGTTATCACTGACCAATTAATCTGGCGACCTCTTATTGCCTGGTCTCACCGCTTTAAAACAGAATTAAAGGAAGAGGAAGTGGACACGCAGGATTCCCTTCTGCTTGTCTATATTCAGCGTTCCCGGATTCTATTATGGTACCAAAAAAAACTGAACGATTGGATTATCAACCGTTTTGTTCCTACACTTGGGAAACCCGTAAAAATTCATCCGTCCCCATCAAAGCAGGCAGGGCTTCTTCTAAAAATACTGCTATATGGCGTATTAAGCATACTTGCTGCGATAGGGTTATTTTCTTTATTCAAAATTCTGTACCATGTATCCTGGAGAGACTGGTTGAGCATCATATTGCATGACCTGGTCACTTTTCTTCGGGTAGGTGCCTCTGTCACCCTTTCCTGCCTTTGGACGGTGCCTGTAGGGATTGCCATCGGCATGAACAAGAAAATCTCAAAACAACTGCAACCGTTGGTGCAAATATTTGCTTCCGTTCCTGCTACCGCATTATTTCCAGTCTTACTCATGATGCTGCTTCAGATTCGATTCGGGCTTACCTTTGCTTCTCTATTTCTGATGATGCTGGGAACTCAATGGTATATCCTGTTTAATGTGATCGCCGGAGCACAATCTATTTCTACAGATTTAAAGGAAGTTTCTTCTCTTTTTGGCTTCAAAGGGTGGTACCGATTTAAAACATTACTGCTTCCTGCCATTTTACCCAGTCTGGTTACCGGACTAATCACAGCGACCGGTGGTGCCTGGAACGCCTCAATTGTCTCAGAATCCATCTCGTTCAACGAGCAAGTGTACCACCTGTATGGGATTGGTTCTTTCATCAGCCAGTCTGCATCAAAAGGCGCTTTTGAACAACTTACAGCAGCGACACTGGTGATGGTTGTGACCGTTGTTATAATGAATCGATTTGTATGGAAAAAACTTTATTGGAAATCAATCACTTTTAATGAGGATCAATAAAAGAGGGTTATCATGAATAAAAATCTATTATTGGAAGCAAAACAAGTCTCAATTTCTTTTCCGATGCCAAATCATGGGGCGATTCTAGTAGCGGATGAGATTAATTTTTCTCTTCATGAAGGGGAGTTTGTTGCGATTCTGGGTTCTTCCGGATCAGGTAAATCCTCCTTTTTACGGTGCCTGTCAGGGTTGATCCCTCCCTCTAAAGGTACGGTACAATATCGTGACAAACCAATGCAAGGTGCCAACCCGAATGTCTCGATGGTATTTCAATCTGCTGCGCTATTTCCCTGGCTTAATGTATTGGATAATGTCAGTGTCGGATTGAAAGCAAAAGGAATTCCATCGGAGGAGATTGAGAAACGAGCTTTATCAGGGATTGATCTGGTCGGGCTTGATGGTTTTGAGACCGCTTACCCCAAAGAGCTTTCAGGCGGGATGCGTCAACGTGCGGGTTTTGCCCGTGCTCTCGTGGTGGAGCCCGAAATTCTGTTTCTGGATGAACCCTTCTCTGGACTGGATATCTTGACGGCAGAGAATTTACGTACCGATCTATTGGACTTATGGATCGAGAAAAAGATTCCCACCAAA
>JAQVYZ010000179.1 GCA_028708485.1 Caldisericia bacterium
CCTTGAATTATATCGGTTATGCAGAAGTGAAAACGCCCTCCATTGAGCCGGTTAATTTTACGAACCATGCGATCGTCGATCATGCCTTAGCCTTCTCTGATACGAATTACACCGCTGGGAAAAATGCTCTCTCTCCGTTGATTGATCCGGTGATTGTTTCACCTTACCTCCCCCTGGTGCAGGATCTAGAAAGAGATTTTATTGCTTATCCAGGCGGCCAGGCTCATGTCGTAAGAACTGCTTACCGGATCGGTTCGAATAGGCGGTTCAGGAGAGGCGCCCAATTGGGATATAATGCATATCCCTCCATTACACAAATAAATGATCCCACTTCTTATTTCAGGAAGCTTGGATTGGAAAATGCTCCCCTGACTGATTATAGTTTTTATTTTACCCTACAATCCAAATCAGGCGAATATCTGCGTTTCGATCAGGAAGCGCCGTTGTACCTGCAGGTGAGTAAGATCGAGATCACCGGACCTTTTAAGACCACCAAGATTCTTCATACGGAAGAGGGTTCTGTCATTCCTGAGACCGGTTATCCAATCACTTATCTTTATGGTGGAAAACTGGAGATTACCCGTGAGATAGCACGCTGGTATCAAACGAAAGGTAGTGATTGGACCACCCAAATCGGATTTGGAAGGAATGTGATCAATATTGAAGGAGATGGTGCCAATCCATTACTGGTCAGGACCCGATTGCTGGATTATACCGGATTTCCCTATGTGTTTAAGATTCCGGAGATCATCCCCACCGGGGGAGGTCAACTGCATATCAAAGTGTTTATCGCGGACGGGACAATGGCTGAATGGGGAGATTGCTGCTCAGATATCCCAACAACCGGTATCCGCGTGCATGGGTTAGAAGTGGAGAATGTGCCGGATGAATTGGAGTTGAATGTTGACCATACTCTGCGCCCGGTGTTGCGGGAACGAGAACCTTTTCAGTCTGAAACCTATTGCAATGATGCGTTGGTGTATCTCTGGCAGGACAGGGGGATTCAGTACCACGATGCGATGCTGCGGGATCCGATTGAAATGGGAGCTGGAGACGGTCAGATCAATATTAACGCGGTAGATTGGTTGGATCTGAACTTGGATGGAAAGATTGCTTTCGGTGATTTTGAGACGGAGGTGATCGGTTCCTACGACCTGGCATCCAATACCTGGGCCGGTGGTTTATTTGATGGCAGGACTTTTAACGTAGATATGGGACTGTATCCTCTTAATCTGACGGAAGCGAATAATGCCAGGATTACCCAGTTTGGCTCTGACTTTGGTAGTCGATTAGGGAGGCAGTTCAGTTTCCAGTCGGACCATATTATCTCTGCAGATGAAGAGTGTCCTGTTTACATCACGGCGTATAAGTTTTATGACGATAACAACGACCGGGCTTTTACCCCGACTCTTGGCAGAAGGTCTCACGAGGTGTATCTGGCAGGTGAGAAGAGGATCCGTATGAAACCTCAGGAAGACCTGATAGTGGATTATTACCCCTATCCTCTCACAGCTGGAGTGATTCCGGAGATTGTAGATCCCGCCTCCCCACTCACCTTTATAGTACAGGACACTACCGGAAGACCGATGGATTTTCGATTCGGTGCCATGGATCCGAATGGTCGCTCTGAGGTGTTTCCTCCTGATATTCATCAGCATTTGTTTGATGACACTCCTGCGGAACCGCTCCCTCAGTATTATTGGCTCAGAACGGATATACACAACAGTGATCTGGGAGATGATTGTAATAGCAGGATGTATTCAAAAAAGAACAACATTTTTAGTCCTATTCAAGTGGATTTTTCAAAAAGCTATGAAGGGAAATATAAATTCCTGAATTTCTGCGCGAATGATGAAGGAGTCTTTGAAGTACGTGTCTATACCCCTGATAGGTTGCACATGGGAAGAGTGCTTGTCCGTGTTGCTCCCCCGAAGGTGGAGTACCTGATCTCCCCTTTACTGGTGGAAAATAATTTTTTGCGTGGTTTTATGAATATAGAGGATCCGGATTTTGTAATGACAGCAGGAACCAATAAGTTTTATATTCTTTCGTTAAAAGCGTATAATGCACAAGAGCAGTTGATAAAGGGAACAGATAAGAAGAATCCGTTCCGAAATCCTGATGAAAGAGACACAATTGTACATGCCGGGCGCCTGACACCTTACACCAGCAAACCGGCTAGTTTTGATCTTGCTAGGAAATTTCAAGGAGCTCCCTCTCCTTATTATCTGCATATGAGTTTAATGGAGGATCCTGACAGAATACAACTGAGAAGCCCCACGATTTTTGCATTAAAAGGTTTTTCAAAAGAACAATCGGTTTTTTATAATACCACCAATATACGGTTCGATAATGGGAATTACTCCCCATTTGGCACTATTAAACAGAATACCGGCGTCATCAAAGACGACGGATGGGGGATAGGCTGTATTTACAATTCACCCCGAGAGGGAGTGTACATGTTCCCCGATTTTAATAAGGATGGTTTCCTCTCGAAGGAAGATTCTTTTGAAATGGGGCCCGATGGTTCTATTCATTTTATCTTATTTGCGGAAGACGTCTGTCGGATGGGTGTTCTAGTAGGGGTGAACTATTTTACAGATTCAATGATGTTTGGAGATGTTGCCGGAAAAGCGCCATATTTTACGGAAGATCCCCGGACGATTCGCGGACGGTTTCGGAAACAGTGGGATTCCATTAACGGATATTCCAATGCTGATGATGTATTTGGTTTAGATTGGGATGCTTTTCCAGAGAGAGACTTAGCCATTTCTTATCCACTAGTTTCTATCTATCACGCAAAAACCGGATTACCTTTCAGAAGAGATTTATTAAATCCCGGTAATTACGATTTAGTGTATGCAGAAGAGAATCATATCATGGTCCAGGTAAAGCCGGCAGATCCAAGAGATTTTCAAGTTAATGACGGACAAATCAGGTTAACAGGCAATACCAGCGAAGCCTATTGTTACGGTGATTTGGTAAACGCCTTACCCTTAGCCTATACCACTTTTTTATATACTCCTACCGGTGTGGGTGAGAATGTATCCTCTCTGCTGTTTACTGCGTCTAATATTTATTACAACCTGAAAAATCCTCTATTTGAAGGTCCGGGCTATTATGCGGTCGATCTGAATACTGCATTTGATGTGATTCGGGCGCTTCAGGTTACTTTTCCGGTTGGTAATCAAATGTATGTCGGTCGAAAAAATTATCTTGTCATCAGGATTTTGGAAAAAGGGACGAGAGCACCTGTTTTCGGTGTCACTGTCTCGATAAGTTGGCCTGGGCAATCGAAACTGCTAACCACGAATGAGCA
>JAQVYZ010000180.1 GCA_028708485.1 Caldisericia bacterium
ATCTTCGTGCATGCATTTCGGGAACATTCACTAGCCAGCAATCTATCTTAACTTTGACATTAGTTTCAAATCCCTGCGTTTTTAGCCAATGCAAATAGGAGTAATACACCCCGACAGGTTCATCGGACAAAATACCTGCAACAGTGAAAAGAGTGAGCTGAGTGTCATCTGTGATCTCGGCAACGCCTCTTTGATTGACGATTAATTCCTGAATACCGTTTTCGCCATATCTTATCTTTACTTCCCGAAGTGAATGAAATTCAACAGGCCAACCAAGGGCGTCACCAATAGCCCCACCAATCAAACAACCCCGAAAACTATCTTGATTCCTTTTAATGTTCATCACTTGGTCACTCCTATTTGTTCAAATATTCTCTTTTTTTCTGGATCTAAGCTGAGTTATTTTTTCGGCACATAATAAAGTTCAACCGTATTCCCCATAGGATCTTTTACAGAAAAACCCCAATACGAATCCTGCCGGAATTCCGGTTTCTCCTGAAATACCGGAATCTTCTCGAGCTTGATCTTCTCGATTAAATCAGGAAAAACGCCTTCATCAATTTCAATCGACCACGAGATGACTTCCTTGGTTCCTCCTGGATAACCTGGTTGCATTGCCCATTCTTCGATGACCGGAAGCGGTTTTTCTGTTCTGAACCAATCCATCTCTATTCCATCAGCATGATAAGAAAGCCAGCCAAATTGCTCATCTTCATAATAGCTGTTTTCCTGCATATTCAGAAGATCCGAATAAAAGTGCCGTAATGCTTTTAAATCATTGGCTAGCAAATATAAAAATTTTAAGTTAGCTTTTTTCGGTTCGCTCATTCCTACTTTTCCTCTCTACAATTCAAGACTAAGTGATTCAAGTCTAATGCAAATATGATATTAGAAAAGGTTGAATCAGGTTTTTTTATAACACACAATTCTTTTCTGTGGTTATCGATTGAATATTGAGACGTAAAGCTCCGGAGCGATTATCAGGTAAAATGGCTTCTCTGTATATTTTGGCAAGAGCCATTCCTTTCTCTTTACAGGCAGCATAACACTGAGACGAAAGATTGCAGCACATCATACCAGATCCTATGTAAGAACCGCTATGATCAAACTTTCCTAAAGTGATCACTTCCGGTATTATTTCCATTCTCCGTACCGTGTTTTTAGTAAATAAATTTTCTATTGGATGCAATATTTTTTCCATTGAGTTGACAAAATGTTGGTGGATAGACAGAGATTCAAATCCATACCACAACACAGCTTTCAGTCCTTTCAATGCACAATGATAGAATAACTCAACGCTGGAGTTTTGGTGGCTGTTTCGTTGAAAAGGGTCGTAAGGATCAATGAAAACAAATACATTGCCAGGTTGTACATCCACTCTCTGTGTTTCTTCCATTATTATGTTGATCCCGTCCTGTTTTTTTAAAGATAAGAGACTATTCGGTATCTGGAAATCTTTTGCCCAAAGCTCAATCGAATCTAAACTTTCCTGATCCAGGTCGCAAAATATAAAAGAGGCATTGATTTTTCGGAGGATGGACATCGCAATATAGGGGGAGCCCGGATATAGGATTTCGTCTCTGTTGAACAACTTAAATAGACTCAAATAATACTGACTTTCAGCCAAATCCGGACTCAATGTACAGTGTGTCATGAAATAATACACACCATAATCTCTCGGTGGAGAGTGCGTCAATAAATAATCAGCGGATCCGGCATGAGATTCCCAATAATGATCAGGTAGTTCAATGGATAGTATTTCTGACAAAGCAAGATGTTTCCATACATCACCAATCTCACCGAAATGTCGATTCGCCACCCTTATTTACCCCCGATGCTCATTTTCTTATTGTTATATTGTCATTGCTTATCTATTGATTATACATCATGATCAGTCATCCAAGCACCTCCTTTTTGCTTTTTATTTTTGGGACAGGGGACAGTCCCCTGTCCCAAAAATAAAAGGGAGGAGATATTATTGCATTTCTTGTTTCTTGGTGTAGTTATATAAGCAATAAAGAAATGAAGCAAAGAAAATTAACTCATTTAATTTATGTGAGTATAATGGGTGTTCTTTTGTGTTTCCTTTGCATTCCGGGTAGGTCAGCCCAAACTATGCCACAAGAAATCATCTTATCAGAACAATCCGCGAAGACACTATCCTGTTTATGGATCAATGGCAGATCCCAGTTAACGAATCCTCCCATACCGATCAGTTCTGTTGAACCTAATCCCGGATTTTTTTACCTTGTATCATACCCAAACATGAACACCGCAACTCTTCATCACCCTTATGAGGTGGACTTTCATTACCCAAGTCGGTTACTGCCTTCAGGATCCTTGGAAAATACGTTGGCATCGTATCGATCCAATATACTTTCTCCTTCCGGCAAGAAAGGATGCTTCCCACTCGATCAACTCTCCAACGAGGTTTTCTTGTATTATCAAAATAAAGAGATCGAGTCGGAGAATCCATATGGATTGTATTTTCAGGTCAATCCTTTTCGGAACAGCAGTCAACTGGTATTTTCCATTCCGCATAAGGAAGCTTCCCCTGTTGTAAAATACGGTGGGTACCTGACCAACCCGCCCAGGTTTTGTTTCCTCTCTGAACACCGGCTGTTTCTGCTTGATCCGTCAACCAAAGTCATTAAAATGGAAACCAATCTTCCTCAGACCATTTCGTATGTAACCACCGACCTCCATTCCCTGTTTCTCTTTATAGATTCCAAGCTGACGTTGAATGCTTATTCTACCCGTGAACATAAAATCATCTGGCAGAACAGCGAGACAATGAAGGAACAAGGAGTCTATTCAACACAAGGACAACAAGGTATTGCCATTAAAGCCATCTCGACCAATGATCAATGGTTTTTGGTGAGTTTGCCGGGTAATCATTTTTTAATCCTCTCTTCCACTAACGGAAAGAAATTGGCAAGCTTCTCCATTCCCACAGAAAAGACAGAGATAATCACCCCTTTCAGGGAGTGGTTCGGATCGATTTTGATTCAGTATATGGAGAAAGAAAAAGAGAACACCATACAAAAGGTTCGATTCATCAGGGTATCACAAAACCGGGAAAAACAATTTGACATGACCCGATTTGAGTTGAATGATCCCTATATAGATCCAATCCGACATACAAGGCTGCATGAGGCCAACCCTACCTATTATTCGTATATTCCCTTGTATCATCAACTATTCATTCTGTACCGAGATAAGAACGATCAAGAGATTCAGGCCGTATTTGGGTTACCCTGACATGACAAAACGTTGGTTGTGCTTCATTTTACTGAGTAGTTTTGTTAT
>JAQVYZ010000181.1 GCA_028708485.1 Caldisericia bacterium
TAACCATTCCGATAAGGCATTCACGACGGATACACCGACTCCATGTAATCCGCCTGAGACTTTGTAGCTCTTTGAGTCAAACTTTCCACCGGCATGAAGCTTAGTGAGAGCCACTTCCACGCCAGGGATTCCCAGTTCGGGATGAAGATCCACAGGAAAACCTCTGCCGTCATCTTCAATGCTGATAACATCCTCTTCGACTAACGTTACGACGATATGGGAGCAGTAACCACCCATTGCTTCATCTATACTGTTGTCAATTACTTCCAACGCTAAGTGATTCAAACCTTTGGCATCCGTCGATCCAATATACATGGCGGGTCTTTTTCTGACAGCTTCTAATCCTTCTAGTACGCGAATACTGGATGAGTTGTAATCACTTCCATTGTTTGCTCCGTTTGTTCCATTTGGTTTTTTTTCCAATTCGTCCATTCTCACACTCCATTTCATAAAATGCCAAATAGTTATTTTAGCAGAAATACTCATTATTACAAGGTTTTATTTAGATTTTTGATAAGAGGATTGGGATTGTCGCTTTTTTAAATGATATTCCCCAAGTCTGCATTTTTGAATGATGATGTTTCCTCATAACAGGGAAGGCTGAAATTTTATTTCTACACGTTATAATCATAGTGTATAAACAATAGAAAAGTGAATGGGATAAAATTGTTGAGGAGGCGTTTCTTGAAAAGTAAACAGTTAAAATCATGGCAGGAAGCAAAACAAGAGTATGCTTTCATCGATATCTGGATTGTTGATTTGTTTGGAAAAATCAGACATGTCACCTTACCTTCTGAATATGTTTCCGAGGAAGTGATGCAGAACGGTATCGGGTTTGATGCTTCTAACCTGAAATTAGCAGAGGTAACGAATTCAGATCTGGTGATCAAGCCTGATCTGGCTACTGCTTTTGAAGATCCGTTTTCTCCCTTAAAAACATTGAATGTGATGGGTACTATTTTTCAATTTAATGCGAAAATGCAAGCTGAATTATTCCCGTACGATTCTCGTGTTATGCTGCAAAATACCACAGCATTAATGAGAAAACTGGGTTATGCAGACACCCTTCAGGTTTTACCTGAACTGGAGTTTTATATTTTAGACGACATGGACTTGAGTGTAGACCAACATGATACTTTCATTGCTCATTTTTCTGAAGAAAAATATCTTCAACCGAATAAAGGATATCATTTATCAAAACCTTTTGATCAATTAGCAGACATTCGATCTGAAATTGTCGCTCAATTACTGGCACTGGGTATTCCTGTGAAATACCATCATCATGAGGTTGGTTTCCCCGGACAATGTGAGATTGAGTTAGATTTTCAAGGATCCATACAAGCAGCCGATGCTATTTTAAAAGCAAAGTATGTGATTCATAACCTTACCAGAAAACACGGTAAAGTAGTCAATTTTATGCCTAAGCCGATCTATGGCATGCCCGGATCAGGGATGCATCTTCATATGTTTTTGGCAGACGCAAAAGGGAAGTCACTCTTTTTTGACAAGAAGGGGGAATATCGATTAAGTATGCTGGCATGGCATTATATGGGTGGTGTATTGTTGCATCTCCCTGCATTGATGGCCTTTACCAATCCATCGACCAACTCTTATAAACGATTGATTCCCGGTTATGAAGCGCCCTGTAATAAGTCATTTGCGAAGTTAAATCGCGATGCTTCCATTCGGGTACCTGCCTATACCCCGCTTGAAGAGACCAGATTTGAATTGCGCACCGCCGATGCGTTGGCGAATCCTTATTATGCTTTATCAGCCGTTTTGTTAGCTGGGTTAGAGGGGATTACAAACCGAATTGATCCTCATGATGCAGAAGCGATTCGTAAAGAGGAAAAGATACCTCATAGCTTGATTTCAGCTATGGATGCTTTGCTACATGACCAAACATTTCTACAACCTATTATGTCAGAAGCTTTCCTTGAAACTTGGAAAAAGCAAAAACTCCTGGAAGCGAATAAATGCACTTATTATCCAAACCCTGCAGAGTTTGAGACGTATTTAGACTACTAAAGTTCCGTCACTTCTGTATCGGAAACTTGGTTCGCATCGATCACCAGACCGATTTCGGCTTGGTTACTAGGCTCATTTAACATGATATGGTGGTTTTGGGAGCCATACAGGAGGATAAACAATCCGACGGGAATCAAGGCGATAGCTAACCATTGACTTGCACTCAGGATGTTCCAAAGAAATTTAACTTTTTCGACATCCCGCCAAAACTCAATAAAGAAAGTCATGATGGCATAATCAATAAACAGAAATCCGGTTGTTTTTCCGTAAAAACGCTTGGTTCGTTCGATATGATACACATGTAAAAATCCAAGAAATGCCAGTACAGAGGTAAATAATTGAGTCGGGAGACGGGGGAAATCCATCATCCCAAATCGAAATGAAAACCAGGAATCGCTGGGTAGACCGATACAGCATCCATTAAAGAAGCAACCGATCCGACCGATGGCATATCCTATCAAGACACCTGAGGCTAATACATCCAGTAAAGCCCAGATATTAATCTTGTGAATCTTTGCATAAACAATAGCGACAAGGATACCGGCTGGGATGATGCCAAAGAAGGATAATCCCATTCCTCCGGATTTGAAAATCTCTATCGGATTATGGAAATAAAACAGGAAGTTATTGGTCAGGACATACATCAGTTTGGCGCCGATAACACAGAATATCAGGAGATAGAATAATAAATCCACCATATGGTCATCCGTCAAACCGATTTTTTTGGCTCTGACACGGGCAGCAAAGTACCCGGCAATTACCCCGAATGCGATCATTAACCCATAACTGCGGATCTCAATAGGACCAAACTTAGCGATAATCGGAAACATAGCCTGCCCCCTGTTTTAATTTAAAATATGAAACACTTTGTTGGCTTCTATTAATTGTTCTATGACCGTATCCAGGTGCTCATAGTCCATTGAAGCGGTTACATTCATTCTTAATCGGGAAGTATTCGGCGGCACCGCCGGGGTGACGACCGGTAACACAAAGATATCCCTCTCTTGCATAAAACGAGTCACTTCCATCGTTTTCTGTTCCTCCCCGATAATCAGCGGAATAATCGCGGTTTGTGATTGAAGCGTATTGAAGCCGACTTTGTGAAGGTTATTTAGGAAATAATGAACATTGTCGTTCAGTTTTTGAATCCGCCACGGTTCATCCAAAATAATCTGAAATGCCATTTTGGCAGCAGCGACAGTCGGGGGGGGTAGGGCGGCAGAGAATACAAATCCACGCGCAGTGTGCTTCAAGAAATTGATCAAATCGGTATCTC
>JAQVYZ010000182.1 GCA_028708485.1 Caldisericia bacterium
GGGAAAAAAACCAAGTGGAA
Organism: Caldisericia bacterium; assembly: GCA_028708485.1. Taxonomy (GTDB): domain Bacteria; phylum Caldisericota; class Caldisericia; order UBA6126; family UBA6126; genus UBA6126. The sequence goes on from JAQVYZ010000182.1 coordinate 21, forward strand.
ACCCTGTTTAAAAATGCAGATTCTCCTTTCTATATCGTGAAAATCAATTTTCCAAACCAGACGTTCACGATCTTTGAAAGATTTCAGGAAAAACTACGTTTACACTATAATAAATAAGGATTAATCATTGATTAAAGGAGAACCATTGAAGAATATTGAGAATTCGGATACCAAACAGCGGATTCTGGATGCAGCCATGACGATGTTTGCCAAGGAATGCCGTCTTCAAGGCACCACACGCGAACTAGCTGCCAGGGCAAAAGTGAATCTCGCTTCCTTGAATTACTATTTCCGAACCAAAAATAAACTCATTGAGGAGATTGAAACCATTGTCTCCCGCCAGATAGAAGGTATTTGCCAAATCCTGTCCGATACATCGATCTCCCCTTACAAGAGGTTGTTTGACTGGGGATACCAGATGATGACTTATTTATTGGAAAATCCCGGTATTGTGTATTTATGGGCTGAGAAAAGAATTCACACCAAAACTTCCAACGAAAATGCCTTCCGGTTAATTCAGGATAATGAAAACAACTTGATGAACAGCTTGTCCATGCTGTCTTCAGAAAAAGATACCGAGAAACTGAAATATAAAGCGGTTCAGTTTTTTTCTTGTATCATCAATCCCGTCATCATGGAAATCGGCGTGAAAGACAACATCGCCATCGCCATCCAGGATGAACACGTGCGGAAAGAGTATATTGAAACAATCGTATCCCAACTTGCCACAAAATCTTAACTTTTAGGACAGGGGACAGTCCCCTGTCCCATTTATTTATGCACTTGGGTAGGTGATGGTGATGAGTTGTGCTTTGGATTCCCACTCTACTTTACAATTCAGATTCTCGGCGATAAACCGCAAAGGCACCATGGTGGTACCCTTCATGATTTGAGCCGGGACATCCAAGGGGATTGCTTTCCCGTTCACGGATGCATTTTTTGCACCGATCGTCAGGATGATGGTCGTTTTATCAAGCGTATAAGAGACCGTTTTCACCAGTTTGGTCTTAGGATCCGTCGTATAGGAAATAGTCGCATTCAATTGCTCTCCAATGAATCGGAAAGGTACTAAAGTTTTGCTTTTTTGAATCAAAGGAGCGACATTTAAGATTACGTTGACCCCATTGGTTGATGCTTCAAAAATTCCAATCTGCAAGGTGATCGTATAGCCAAACCAGCAAGTCCATTTGATTGTATTAACGTTCCCAGCCGGATCAGCAGCAACCAAAGTCAATTCGTGCAAACCTACCCCATGGATAGCGTAGTGAAATGAGCCGTCTTCTTCTACATAAACTGCTTCCCCGTTAATCGTTAGCAGTGCAGTTGGTTCAGTTTTTCCGGTGATGAAAGGATCTAACGCCAAGCGGGGATCCAAAGTGATATCGGGCATTATCGTATCCAGAATGATCGTCCTTTCTGCATCCCAGACATTCCCCGCTTCATCCTCCGCATGGAATTTGAAATGATTCTTCCCTTCAACGAGTTCGAAAGTTTTTGAAAAAATACCTGTTTCCTTATCTGTATCGACTATTTCTTGATTAATCGTGACGATAGCATCAAAAATTAGTTTTTCCTCACCATATTGGATAGTTTTACAATAAGTTTGACGGCCTGTTACGGTAAAATGCTTTTGATTCATCTGCAAGTTCTCTTCCGGAGGGGATTCGATAACGATTTCCGGAGAAATAGTATCTACCCAGATTTCTTCTGTATTGGGTTGTTCCGATCCATTCACATTTCTTGACTGGTAATGCAGTCTTACTTTAAAGTGACCGGGCGTAAGAGGACCAGGAGTAGGTGGATTGGGATCAGGGTAACGAAAAGGACCCGTATAGACCTTTTTTTCATTGAATTGATCATTCCACCAATACAAGATCTCTGCATCAGGATCCGAGGAAGTTAGCGTGAATTCAGGTGAGGAAAGCCACCATTCATTTTCACCTCGTCTTCCTTTTCGTGAAATCTTGGTGGTTGGCACGGGTGGAAAAAGATAATACGAACAGACTGCTCCATCCTTCTCCAGATCAGTAAATACACGCAACAGAAATGTACCGGGCTGGGTGCCATTGTTTATATCGTACAAAGTAATAGTATAAGTATCGGTTTGCGCTTCAGTATTCAGGATTTCCATCGTACTATTCGAGTGACCGAAATATATGGAAATTGTTTTCGGACTCACCTCTCCGAAGATCACCTGGATGGTATAAGTCGCGTTTGCACGTATATTCGGAGGAGAAACTTTTATATCTGTTATTTCCATAGAATAAGGAACAATCGCCACCGATGGAGTCATTCTATAGTCATCCGCTCCGGGTGGTTTATATTCGAGATGAATATAAAAGGGTTTTACCGGATTTTTGATCTCCGGACAATCAAATTGAATATCCACCCGTTCCTCAGGATTTACTCCCCTATTCCCCACCAGCAAATCGTATACATGGCTCTCGATTTCCCGCAATTCAGCAATCGGCTGGTCATTAATAGTGATTTTACCCGTTTCCAAGGATAATGGACTGCTAATCTGGACTTCATCCGGAAATTTTACCCGTATCAACTCTCCCTGTTTTAATATATCGGTTTGCTGAAGGTAAATCAGCTGGTAGACAGCGTGGTGATTTAACTTATAATTCGATAGCCTGAATAGGGTAGAGTCTTCTGTAATTTCATACTCATAACTTTCTACCCATTCACGATCAGAGCTTGTAGAAACCTCTATCTGATATTTTCCAATTTTGGATGGATTGATAATCCCACACCTGGAATCAAACTCAACCGTAACTCGACCAGTATCCTGAATTTCCATAGGTGTCATAATACTAATTTGTTTTGTTTTCGTAGATATCATTGGTTGACTATAAGGTGTTATACCATTCACTTTTACCCATTCAGCAGGTATTTCAACCAGATTAAATTGGGTTTCTTTCGGAAAACGAATACTTATGAGTCCGATTACTTCTTTTAACCAACCTCCCCGCCCTACATTAAAACCTATCACATATTTTGCTTCTGTTCCGGGTGTGGGTGGCTCCAAATGCACTTCAGGCTTGCCCGTTGGCTCCCCGATTTTAGATTTCACGATTTCTGTTTGTGCTGAAATTTCAACAGGTTCGGCTTGGGTGGAAAATCGATAAGTATGCCAGCCGGGTTTTTCAGGTAAAACAATACCGGCTATTTCCGGAATGATTACCGTCATGGTGGAATAGCCTGCTTTTGAAGGATCCCATTCGATATGGGAGTTGAATTTTAAACTTTTTAAAAATCCCTCTGAATAAAACTCCAC
>JAQVYZ010000183.1 GCA_028708485.1 Caldisericia bacterium
TGCGGCAAATCTACCGATGCTATAACCCACGAAGCTCCCCAGCGTCGCGCCGATCGAACCGAATATCACGATCGAGACAAGCGGTATGCCGATAGAGCCTGCGGTCAGGATCACGACTTCCGAAGGCACAGGCACAATGCTTGATTCCAGGAACATACCCACAAAAACTCCCAGGTCTCCCCATTGAAGTATCTGACTGATAAATTGGTTGTCGTGCATAATGTACGATAGCTCATAAGTTTTCAAGCTCATGAGTTCATGGCTAAACTAAAAAATCTAATATGTAAGAATATTGCTACTTATGAACTAGTATACGCGGATCGGCAATATAAAAAATGGTATGCCTTCATCGTAGAAACGTTTCTGCACCACAAACACGGTATAGTTATGCAGCCAACGCGCCAACAGCATATTTTTTCGAAATACGAGTTGTCCGCCAAAAAATATCGCACGCGGATACTGTTCGATTATCTGAGGAGCAATGCTGGAAGCCTCCTCCACTATATCGATACCGACCCGGCAGATACCCTGCGCGTAATGGCCCTGGCATTGCACATATGAAATATATTTAGCCAGATCCTGCTGGACGCTGGCTTCGACCTCTCTTACCTTTTCTTCGCTCTTAAAGTTACCGGCATCAAGCACGCCGATCTGCACGAATATGAAATTAGAGAACATATCCCCGAAATACCGCAGGATGTTGAGCAGCGTATGAAGCCCCAGTCCGTTGTAGCCGTTGACAAAGATGACCGCGGTCCGGCCGTTACGGTTAGGCTGAGTTACGGTGGGCTTTTTCTTGGCGATCTCTGCATCCACCACTGCCACGAGACTGTTTAAACGATGCAGGAGTTTTGCGGTATATATATAATGACGCTTGATCAACAAAGAAGCCACGATCAGGGTTCCGGTAATAAGCAAGGTCACCCATGCGCCCTGATAAAATTTTATCACGATCATCGATACCAGGATCACGCACGTGAGGACGAAACCGACGCCATTGATGGCAATTTTTTTCTTCCACTTGGGCGCTTGCGCGCGCACGTTCCACCAGTGACGCACCATGCCTGCCTGCGAAAGCACAAATGTGACGAACACATTAATACTGTATAACACCACCAACATCGATACCGAACCCTTCGTGAGCGCCAGGGTTGCAAGCGCCGCAAGGCTCATGAGAAGGATACCATAATGCGTGACGAGCCGGTCGCTTAATATCGAGAACTTGGTCGGAAACCAGCGGTCCCCTGCCATGTTCGCCAGAACACTTGGCCCGCCCAAGAAACCTGTCTGCGCCGCGACAAATAAAAGGGCTGCTTCCGAGATGAGGGTGACCAGGATAAAAATACTGGCGATTTGCGGGTTCCAGCTCGCAGACATTTTTTCAAATACGATCGCGTTAAGCGTTTTCCCCGCACTGTGACTCACATTAAGCAACAGGTACGCCAGCATCAAACCGAATGCAAGTAACGAAAGAGACACCGCCATATAACTCATGGTTTTTTTAGCAGTCACCACGCGCGGTTCACGCAGCATATTCATTCCATTGCTTACGGCTTCAATTCCGGTATAGGTTCCCGCGCCCATCGTATATGAGCGTAGTATCAAAATGGCCAATCCTGAAGTACCCAGGGCGGTGTAAGTCGCGTGAGTTTCCGCGACGGTACCGTGAAGCACGACGGGTAGATTGAAGAAGTTACTCACGATGACATAAAGGATGGTAAATACGTGGGTCGCGATAAAAACGAGAAAGATCGGCACAAGGGACACTACCGATTCTTTGACACCTCTTAAATTCAATAAGGTTAGAAAAAGGATACCCAATGCCGCGACGAAAAATTTATACTGCTGCCAGTCAAGGGGCAGGAAGCTGAAAATCGCATCGGTGCCGCTCGCGATAGAAATCGAGATCGTGAGCACATAATCGATCAACAACGCGCAACCGGAGATCATGCCCAGCGCCGGCGAAAGAAGTTTGCTGGCGACTATGTAGCCGCCTCCTCCGGCAGGAAAAAGCTCGACGATCTGGCTGTAGCTGGTACTGATAATAAATATCGTCACGACCGTGGCCAACGCGACAAAGACCGCCAGATACGTATGGCTGCCCAAGGAAAGAAACGCCTCCTGGGGACCATAACATGAGGAGCTGATCCCGTCAGCCCCCAGGCCGACCCAGGCAAGGAATGCGACAAGCGATAACTTATGGAATAACCCGGAATCCGAAGGATTCCGCGCCTTTCCGATAAAGATATTCTTTATCCGCTCCGGAAATTTTGGGTTATGATTCTCCGTCATTTGATTTTAACCGCGTTGTTCTATTATACAGTTTTACCGTACAATTCTATAGCAATTTTAACTCTGAATTCTATGTATTCGGCTGCAGACACAATACGCGAGTTAACTATCACGGGCAGGCTTTATATAGAGGAAAGCCCCGGCTTGAGCCGGGGCTTTCCTGTTGATTGCGATTACTTCTTTGAAGGCGCAAAATCCGGTATAGACTTTTTACTTTGCCAGACTACCCATACCACGACTACACAGAGAATTGCGATCACGATCCCTTTGTTGAAAGTCATCGCGCTATATTGCACTATGATAGGAGCAATGATCACCGAAACTAAATTGACCACTTTGATCATGGGATTCAAGGCGGGGCCCGCGGTATCCTTCAGGGGATCGCCGACGGTATCTCCCACCACTGCTGCCTTGTGCCGCTCCGAACCTTTGCCGGTATTCGCCGCGATGTTAACCTCTTCGTCTTCGATTGTTTTCTTGGTATTATCCCAAGCACCGCCGGCGTTTGCCATGAATACTGCCAAGAGCTGGCCCGAAAGGATTATTCCGGCTAAAAATCCTCCGAGCGCTTCTACCTGAAGGAGCAAACCCACCAGGATCGGTGCGACGATACATAATATCGCCAGACCCACCAATTCTTTTTGAGCCGCTTTAGTCGAGATCGCGACTGCCTGCCTGTAATCAGGCTTTATTTTACCGTCAAGCACTCCCGCACGGAACTGACGCCTGACTTCTTCAACGATCAAAGAAGCCGCGCGGCTGACTGCCTGGATAGAGAACGAAGAAAATAGCCACGGCAAGGCGCCGCCGATAAGCATACCCACAAATACCTGAGGCACGGAAACTCGTATGCCTAACGTATTGAGCTGATCAGCCGAGCCTACTCCAAGGCTCGCTTGCACTTTACTCACATCGACCATGTATGAACCGAACAAGGAAACTGCCGCGATAACGGCCGAGCC
>JAQVYZ010000184.1 GCA_028708485.1 Caldisericia bacterium
TTCAGCCCCACTATTCTATGATTTTAGTCACTACACCGGCACCGATGGTACGACCGCCCTCGCGGATAGCGAAACGAAGGTTGTCATCGATAGCAACAGGGTAGATCAACGTAACATTCATTTTAATCTTATCGCCGGGCATCGCCATTTCCACACCCTCGGGAAGCTTAATCTCGCCGGTCACATCGGTCGTTCTTAAATAGAACTGGGGACGGTAACCGGAGACAAACGCTTTGTGACGTCCTCCTTCTTCTTTGGAAAGAATATAGACTTCACACTCAAATTGGGTATGGGGATGGATGCTGCCGGTCTTAGCCACTACCTGACCGCGGGAGACTTCATCATGCTCCACGCCGCGGAGTAACAACCCGACGTTATCGCCGGCTTCCCCACGGTCCAGGATCTTTCGGAACATCTCGACACCGGTACAGACAGTTTTGCGTCGTTCTTCGGAGAGACCTAAAATCTCTACCTCTTCACCGGTTTTAATCACACCACGCTCAATACGTCCCGTCACCACAGTACCACGACCGGTGATGGTGAATACGTCTTCGACAGGCATCAGGAAAGGTTTGTCAATCGGTCTTTCCGGAAGAGGAATATAGCTATCAACGGCATCCATCAGTTCCCAGATGCACTGGGAGGCTGGGTTGTTTCGGGAAAGGTCGCCTTCGGCTTCCATGGCCTTCAGAGCAGAACCACGGATGACGGGCACTTCTTTACCGGGGAAGCCTTCTTTGGTGAGAAGGTCACGGACTTCTTCCTCGACTAAGTCGATCAGTTCGGGATCGTCTACCATATCTACCTTATTGAGGAAGATGATCAGCCTTGGCACGTTCACCTGACGGGCCAGAATCAAATGCTCCCTGGTCTGGGGCATCGGACCATCTACGGCGGACACAACCAGAATGGCGCCGTCCATCTGGGCAGCACCGGTGATCATGTTCTTAATGTAGTCGGCATGACCCGGACAATCGATATGAGCATAATGCCGTTTCTCGGTTTCATACTCGGCATGGTGGACGTTGATCGTCACGCCACGGGCTTTTTCTTCCGGAGCGTTGTCGATCTCGTCGTATTTTTTGGCAACGGTCTTCCCCAGGGTAGCCAGCGTTTTGGTAATTGCGGCTGTCAGGGTAGTCTTGCCATGGTCAATGTGACCAATGGTCCCCACATTAACGTGCGGTTTCGTTCGTTCAAATTTTTGTTTCGCCATTATCTCTTCCTCCTTTGATTTCACTTAAATAGGCATCCGGTATTCGTTCATAGGAATTAAATTCCATAGAATAGCTACCTCTCCCTTGAGTTATAGAACGTAAATCAGTTGCAAATCCAAACAAATATTTTAATGGAACATGAGCACTAACGATTTGAGTAATTCCGATAGCTTCCATCTTCAGTACTTTTCCTCTTTTGGAACTGATCAGAGAGATGGAATCTCCTAAATAACTTTCAGGCACAATAACAGTGATTTTCATAATCGGTTCCAGTAAAATAGGAGAGGCTTTTTCCATAGCATGCTGGAAAGCTTTCGCGGCTGCGAGTCGGAAAGCAATTTCGGAGGAATCTACTGCATGGAAAGAACCATCTGTAACAGCAACTCCGACATTGATTACTTCGTACCCGGCAACACATCCGCTCTCTAACGCATACTTCACGCCCATTTCGATTGCGGGAATATATTCTTTTGGAATCACGCCTTGTCTGATTTTATTCTCAAACACAAATCGTTGTCCGTCTTCAAGAGGGTATATATCCAAAACAACATGACCGTATTGACCGTGCCCGCCAGACTGTTTAATATGTTTTCCTTCTCCGGTGGCGGCTTGCAGAATGGTTTCTTTATAAGAAACATCTGGTTTGCCGACATTCACTTGGATATTAAATTCTCTAAGTAATCTATCAACAATAATTTCAAGATGCAGTTCACCCATTCCGGAGATGACAACTTGGTCTGTTTCTTGATCATAGCGGTATCGAAAAGTGGGATCCTCCATCAGAAACTTGGAAAGCGCATTGATCAATTTATCCTGGTCCTGTTTGGTTTTTGGTTCTACTACGGAAGATACGACCGGCTCAGGAAATGATATATTCTCAAATACAATCGGATTTTCTTTATTACAAAGCGTATCGCCGGTAAAACTTTTTTTCAGGCCAACTAAACCAGCAATATCGCCTGCCATGATCTCGTCGATATCTTCCCGCTGGTTGGAGTGTAAACGAATAATTCTAGCTACTCGCTCCTGAGTGTTGGTAGAAGCATTCGTTACATAGGTTCCGGATTTAATAACTCCGGAATAGACTCGTGTGAAAGCCAGAGCTCCGATATAAGGATCGGTGGCAATTTTAAAAACCAAGGCACCAAGAGGTTCATCTGGATTTGCATGCCGGACTTCTTTCTCATCGGTATTAAGATTGATGCAATCCACCGGTGGAATATCCAAAGGAGAGGGAAGAAACTCGCAAACACCATCCAATAGAGGTTGAATACCTTTATTTTTAAAGGAAGAACCACAATAAACCGGAAAGAAAAGACACTCATGACATCCCTTTCGGACAACATCCATCAGCTCTTCGTTGGTAATCACTTTTCCCTCTAAGTATTTTTCCAGAAGAGAATCATCTACCTCGGAAGCTTGCTCAATCATCTCGTTTCGATAAAAAGTTGCACGTTCTTTGAGATCTTTGGGAATATCAGAGACAGTAAATTCCCCGGATTCGGAATCTGTATAAAGAAAAGCCTTCATAGTAAGAAGATCTATCATACCTTCTAAAGTACTTTCTTTTCCAATCGGTATCTGCATGATAATGGGTTTTGCTCCCAATTTGTCTTTAATATCATGAATTACTCTATCAAAATCAGCTCCCATACGGTCCAACTTGTTAATATAAACTAACCGGGGAACTTTATACTTATCAGCTTGGCGCCACACTGTTTCTGACTGAGGCTGTACCCCGCCTACTGAACAAAAGATAACCACTGCACCGTCAAGAACTCTTAAAGATCTTTCTACTTCAACAGTGAAATCCACATGACCCGGAGTGTCGATAATATTGATATTCTTGTCTTTCCATTGGCATGAAATAACAGCTGAAGTGATTGTAATTCCTCGCTCTTTCTCTTGAACCATCCAATCAGTGGTGGTATTGCCATCATCCACATTTCCCATACGATGAATCGTGCCTGTATAAAATAGAATTCTCTCTGTTGTTGTGGTTTTTCCAGCATCAATATGAGCAATAATCCCA
>JAQVYZ010000185.1 GCA_028708485.1 Caldisericia bacterium
ATAACATTCCGATCGACCGTATAAAAAGTGAAGTAGATGGACAGGAAAAGAACAAAAAGTATTCCCATCAACACAAGTCTTTTCTTTACATTTACCATAACCGACTCCTTCCTAACCAGGTAGTGTAATGACTTTCGAGGAAGAAGAAAGTTTCCAATAAAAAAAATAAATTGGGACTGTCCCAATTTATTTTTTTCAAAACAAGGATTATCTCTGTGTCTGTTATCAATATTTTGGGGAAAGAGGTATACTGAGAGAGATGAAAGAAAAATATAACATACTGCTTTACGGGGATTCCATCTCAAAGGGAGTCATTTATGATGAAGAGAAGGGGAGATATGCTCTCCTGGAGAAGAGTTTTTATCATATCGTCAAGGATAAGCTGAGTGGGATTCTGCAGAATGCGGCTTTATTTGGGAATACCATCACCCGGGCAATCAGTTATCTGAATCAGGATATACTGAAGAAAAAACCTGATGTGGTTATATTAGAATTCGGTGGAAATGATTGTGATTTCGATTGGGACAGTATCGCAAACCATCCTGAAATGCCCCATCAACCGAAAACCGAATTCTCTGCTTTTCGCAAAGCAATGAAAGACACAATCCTTACCCTTAAAAAGCAAAACATTATCCCTGTCCTGATGACATTACCTCCGCTGGATTCCGATCGTTATTTCTCCTGGATCACCAAAAAAGGAGTAACCGCAGAGAAAAATATCCTTCACTGGTTAGGGAGTGTGAGTCGCATCTACTGGTGGCAGGAAAAATACAATTCAGCCATATTAAGTATCGCAAAAGAGACCAGCACTATCTGGATCGATATAAGAAGCGCGTTTCTACAAACGAATGATTACCGTCAATATTTGTGCAAAGACGGTATTCACCCGAATTCAAAAGGTCATCATTTAATGGCAAAAGTCATACTGGATTTTATCCATAAAGAGTATGGCTTTTTGCTGAAACCAACCGTCTAAGCGTTTTCTCCCTGCTTTCTTTTCATTTTTGGTTATTGACATGCACTTAACATATGTTATTATTAACCTATGTTAATATATTTCTATGTTATAGGGGGTAATAAATGACGATACATTACGCTATACTGGGGTTGTTAAGCTGGAAATCCTTCAGTGGATACGAGCTAAAGAAACTGTTTTCCAACTCCAGCTTATTCTATTGGTCCGGAAACAACAACCAGATCTACGTTACATTGCTTAATCTGAGCAAGGAAAAACTGGTGACACAGGAAGTCCAGCAGCAAGAAAACCTTCCGGCAAAAAAGATCTATTCCATCACCAAGAAGGGATTGTCAGAGCTAAAAATATGGACTCTCTCTAATCCTGAGCTTCCGGAAATCAGGAATGCTTTTTTGATTCAGCTGGTTGGTGCCCATCTACTGACTCATGAAGAGTTGATGGATCTGATCAACCGTTATGAGGAGGAATTGTATGTTGCCTTGTTAATGGAGCGTGAGAAAGCCAAGAGAAACCTGGATCATCCCAGCAGAACCAAAAGAGAGGCATTTCTCTGGAGTATGATTAACAAGAACTTCGAATCATTTTATGAGAACGAGATCAAGTGGCTGACCTTAGTAAAGAAAGGACTTCCCCATGAATAATTCTCAAGGAATATACAAAAGCGAATCCGGCAAACAACTCCTCATGAACAAATATGATGCTATTCTTCAAAAAGTTTCTTTCCAATTTACGCCACACACTGTTCATACCTGTTTTGGAAATACCTTTCTAATCCAATCCGGGAAACAAGAAAATCCCCCACTCTTGTTACTTCATGGCGCTTCCTCAAACTTACTCTCTTGGTTGGGAGAGATACCATCTCTTAATGAGTATTTCAATGTAATCGCTGTCGATGTTATTGGTGAACCAGGGAAAAGCGATCAAACCAGATTAGACTACCAGAGCCAGGACTATGCTATTTGGTTAGAGGAGATTATCTATCATCTTGGTCTGAAAAAAGTCTCGTTAATGGGTATATCTCAAGGAGGCTGGTTATCCTTGCAGTACACCGTGCATCATCCAGAAAAAGTGAATAAATTGGTTCTGATCAGCCCTGCAGGAATCTCTCACACCAAACTCTCCTTCATTCTAAAAGCGATTCTCTACTCCATGAGCGGTAAATCCGGAGTTAAGAAGCTTAATCGATATGTGATCGGCCCAGAGAAAATTGATCAAGATGCAGAAGCTTTTATGGAATTGGTTCAAACTCATGTCATCCAGAGATTTAGCAAAGAGTACCTTTTTACAGATGAAGAATTAAAACGTTTTATCATGCCGGTCTTATTGGTTGGAGGAGACAAAGATGTGGTCAGATCCAACCAAGCGATAGCGGATAGATTGAGAGTGCTGCTACCAAATTTCTCTTTCCTTCTGTTACCTGGAGTCGGTCATGTGATTCCCTCTGTCAGTGATAAGGTCATACCTTTTTTACAACCTCTCCTGCAAAAAGAGCATTGTGGATAACATACTATTCATGAAAGAAGGATTAAATTTTAAAAACAAGCATATCCGATACCCATAAATCTCTTTCCGATGTGAATCATCATTCAGGGCATTCAATCGTGCGGAAATCTAAACCCCACATCAAAACCTTTCCTTTTTCCTTGCGTTCTTCCGTGCATATCTCTACGCATATTGCTTCTTGAACAGAAGCCCATTTAGTTTCGGTCTTTTCAAAGTAGATTCGTATTGCTTTCTTTGGATCTTTCGGGTCTTTATCAGGATCATTCTTTTTCTCAATTTCGATTCCCTCCAACCAACCTTCCGCTAAATCTATCTTTGTAATTTTCATCCGGACGATTTTTCCCTCACACCAGGAATCTATACAGGTAGCTGAAATGATAAAGGTTTTTTCTGTACAACCTTCCACGGTAATGGTTAGCGGAAATTCAACAATATCATTCTCTTTGCTATCCACAGGCATTTTCAGAGCGATTTTTAATGTCTGTCTTTCTTTGGATTTTAACTCAAAAGCAGTTGGTTCAATCGATACAATCTTCCCATCATCCGGCCAGGTTATAGCAAACTTCAACGGCTCACAATCCTTTTGGTTGTTATTCACTACCTCATAATACTCAATCGTCTCCGTCTTGCCTGGGCCTATCACTAATTTTTTGATTTTCACTTCCGGTTTGATGCGAAAATCCCAATCACAGCAATCCGGAGAGACAGATTTGGTTTCAAATTTAATCTCTTCAGCGCTATCGGGACAACAATGGTTTATCACCACCAC
>JAQVYZ010000186.1 GCA_028708485.1 Caldisericia bacterium
TGATTTGGAGCAATTCTGGAAATTCACAGGCACAGTGTTCTCTTTCAGTTAATAACTGTAATATCTGCAGACGAATCGGAGAGGAAAGCGCAAAAAACTGTCTTGAAATAGCATTGTTCTTTTCTTGTATGTCTTTCATTTCGGATATAGTATACTGTTTCATTCCCTGAACGTCCAACTCTACGGCTCTGAAAGAAGCGCTTTTTGATGGATGGCATCCCAATCGGCTTCCCAGTCAAAAAAATCAGCCAAATGACGTAAGGGTATATAGGACCGGCTCTTTCTTATTTGAACAACGTAGTGATTAGGTTGTAAAGCGATGAGTTTTGTCGTGTTTTTATACCGGATCGTAATGTGCCGGGTATCAGATTCCCAGGTGACAATGGCACCGATTTTTTCCATGAAAAACCTGACCGGAAGATAAAAAGTGCCATCATCTATGAAAGGAGTCATCCATTCTGAATCATGAAAAAGATGCTTCTTTTCATTCCACTGGAATTCGGAATGATTTGCCATAAATTGCCATCTTTGGCGAAGCGTAAAGGAAAAAACAGATGACCAATCTGAATTCCAATATTGAGTTTCCACTCGGACCTTCCAGAAGTAAGGGGTGTGTAATGCCAATACATTTTCAGGCACGATGATAGAATCTCCGACAATATTCTGTTTTTCATAGATCAATTCAGCAAAATTGGGGGTTGTACCTACTAGCACATGATAAGATCCCGGTAAGTCGTTGCCTCCGTATAATTCCCAAGCCAACATCGGACTGAAAAAATACGTATTTGTGCCGTTTTTCGGTTGAATCGGGGCGGGTTTGTTGGGTACTGCAAAGCTGTACCGGATGCCTTTTCCCCGAGTCGCTACATAATACCGCTCTTCATAGGGATGGTAAAAGCCGGTTCTTACTTCTGTTTCTTCGATGAGATGTTGCATAGGTATCCACTCTGTGCCGTGGTCAGCGGTTAAGTATATCCCTGTACGCGAGAAGGCAAAGAATACGCCGATCCTGGCTTCGTCCTCGCAAAAAGCAAATATCTCGTTATTGTGCCCGATGGAGGGAGCCAATGTCCAGGATTTTCCTTCATCAAACGATCGGTAGATTTCTCCCGTCTTGGTGGAGGCAAAATACGCATTGGTTTCATTGAGCGAGAAAAACAGATGGGATACGGAGATGTCTTCCGGTTGGATTTGCATTCTGGCTTGATTGCCGTTCTTCAGGCCTATGAGCCAAATTCCCTGTTTTACTGTTCCGACCAGCAGAAGTCCGGTGTTTTGCTGATACTGGACCGTCAGGATGAGAAGGTGATTCGGATTCGGTACACCCTTCCAGGAAGACTCTTCATACACAAAAAGGTCAGTACCGGCAGCAAATAATAGTATTTCCTGAGAATAGAAAGAGAAAACAACCTGGTTCAGGCTATCCCTATCGTACGGGGGAGGTTCGATGCTTACCCAATCTGATCTAAGGTTGTCTCTTATCCATATTTGTTGCTTTGTTTGCAGGATTATTCTTCCCATTGGATCCAATACAATAGAATCTACTTGGAGATTATCCGGGTACTCCATTTTGGTCCAGCCGGGGTCATAGCTGATTTTACTATAGACAATTTTGTTGGCGCTGACTGCTATCAGGGCGTCCCATTCGTTGATAAAGCAGATATCGGTAAAGTCTTTCTCCTGCAGGTCTTGATCTGCCGAAAGCCACACATAATTGTCATATTTATACTCTCCACCATGCATGATGATTGGAAATTGGAGAGAGAATAATAGTAAAACACTCATTACACCGACAATCCATTTATTAAGGATGTTAATTTTCATCAGCGTACCTTTCATGGCGATTCTCTAGTTTACCATAAGTCCAATCCTTTGATACATATCTGTTTTTAAAGTGTCTGCTGTCGTAACTGTCAGGGTCATCATTTTGTGGATCCCCTTCGAATATTTTCAGAAAAGATCTGGTTAAGGCCTCTCTCATCAAAGGTATCGTCAATTGCTGGTTTAAACCGGATAGATTCAGTACCGGCGATCTGGTAGACGGGACCGCCCTCTTTTTTTCAAATGAATTCTGTGTTTGTAAAAAATAGTCGATTTTGCTGATATCTGAGTTGATTAGCATGGTACCATGGTGTAATGATACATCCTTTTTATGATAGAAGGCATTTCCGGAGAATTTTTTTTCTTCCGCAAGGAGATCAAATCTTTCATTTGTGACGGGAAAAATCCCAAAATCATTACAGGCGGTTGTGATTATTTTCAGCTGGTTTTGGATATTGAAGCGATTATGGGGAAGGATAAAGGTGTAGTTAAGGTTTCCCAGATCATGGTAAACGGCTCCACCTCCTGATAACCTTCCGGCAATCGACCCATGGTTCTCTAAAAATGAGTCTACTAGGCATTCTCGGTAAGCATCTTGGTTTCGGCCAATCACAATCGCATCATGATTTTGCCATAGAAAAAGCATGACTTCGACCGGTTTTACGCTGTGAAAGAGACATTCTTCCAAGGCTAAATTTTCATACACATCCGATTGCCTGGACTGAATAATTCGGCTTATGAGAGGATTCATGATGAGGCTAATATAGAATCTCTATAGAAGAGGTTTTACTGTCCCATGCCACTTTTGCTCCGAATTCCTCTGAAACCAGCCGAAGCGGAATAAATGTTCTGCTGGTTTTGATCTCCGGCGCTGCATCGATCGTTTTATTGGTTACTTGATGGGTGAGTAGTATCGTCAGGGTGATAAGGTTGCGATTGATCCAAAGCGTAATCATTATCTCTTCCCCCACAATCTGAATCTCTTGTCTTTCCACTATCCAGATGACTTCATAATTCAGGACTTCTGACAGGGCTCTCAAGGGCACCATGGTTCTGCCTGATTTGATATAGGGCGGATGGTCAAGAAGGTACTCTGTGCCATTCGCTTCCATGATGAGTGAACCGATAGTCAGCTGGATGATCCCGAAGCGTTTGATATGATAGACGAAATCAGTTTTGTTTCCAGCCTGGTCTATTGCCTGGATCAGACCTTCATTCATTCCCACTACAAGCGGAATTTCAATCGCAAAAGAACCGTCAGGGCTCTTTTCAGTAAACTCCTCATCTAACAAAAGTTGGGCTGTCGGCTCTGTTTTTCCGATGATGGTAAAATGATCCTCTTTGGTTTCCCAATTGCTTTCCTGGATCGCTAATTTCGGTGGAACGGTGTCCAAAAAAACATGCAGTATCACTTCATTGGTTAAA
>JAQVYZ010000187.1 GCA_028708485.1 Caldisericia bacterium
CCAGTACGCAAATGATTTTTGGTTGTAACCAGGCAATCTGAGCAATTAAAAAAGGCTTGCAACATTCCAGCTCTTGGGCAGTGGGAGCACGATTATTCGGAGGACGGCATTTGACAGTATTCCCGATAAATACTTCCCGGCGAGTTAGATTGATGGTGGTGAGTAATGTATCCAATAATTTGCCGGCTTCCCCAACAAAGGGCCTTCCCTGCAAATCTTCATTGGCGCCGGGACCTTCCCCTACCAACATCAGTTCTGGCTCTAATGAACCTTCCCCGGGAACAGGGTTCGTCCTATTCCGGGATAGATTACATTCATTACAAGAAACTATCTTTTGAAGTAAGGTCTGCCATACTTCCCCTCTAGTCATTATTTTCTCACCAACTCAATCAGAACAAACCAACAGAAGAACTGGATTAACTTAATCCTTTCATCGTTAGACTGACTTTCCCTTCATCGTCAATTCGTATTACTTTCACTAATACTTCCTGCCCGATCTTCAGGTAGTCTTCCACCTTGTTGATACGCTGTTTGGAGTTCGATATCTCAGAGATATGCAATAAACCGTCTTTGCCTTTTTGCAATTCGACAAAAGCGCCAAATTCACGTATACTGACTACTTTTCCTTTATAAATTTTCCCAAGCTCAATATCATCCGTCAGTTCACCTACACGGTAAATAGCTTGCTCCATATGCTCTTCATCCGGTGAAGTGATATACACTTTTCCATCCGGTTCGATATCAATTTTCACACCTGTCTCTTCGATAATTTTCTTGATATTCTTACCTTGAGGTCCGATTAAATCACCAATCTTATCCGGTCTGATTTGCAATACCCTGAGACGAGGAGCGTATTTCGATAAATTATCACGCGTGTCAGGAATGGCTTGAAGCATGGTATTCAGAATAAACAATCTCGCCTTTTTGGCTTTTTCCAAACCTTCACGAACGACTTCCATCGAAACTTTCAGCGTTTTCACATCCATCTGTAGAGCTGTGATACCGTTCAGTGTACCTGCCACCTTAAAATCCATATCTCCTGTCGCATCTTCCACCCCTTGAATATCTGTCAGGATCTTGTAGTCATCATCATCGGTAATCAAACCCATCGCAATCCCGGCAACAGGATGCTTAATCGGGACACCGGCATCCATTAGGGCAAGAGTGCTTCCACACACTGAAGCCATGGAACTGGAGCCGTTGGACTCAAGTACTTCTGAAACCACGTGGATTGTGTAAGGAAAATCTTCTTCGGAGGGAACCATAGGGAGTAAAGATCTCTCAGCCAAAGCGCCGTGCCCCACTTCTCGTCGACCAGGACCTCGTAAAGGTCTGACTTCTCCAACGCTGAAGGAGGGAAAGTTATAAAAATGCATATAATGTTTCGTCTCTTCTTCACTGAGTCCTTCGATCAGCTGACCTTCTCCTTTGGCGCCCAATGTGACAATAGAGAGTACCTGGGTCTGACCACGAGTAAATAATCCTGAACCGTGGGCTCTCGGTAACAATCCCACCTCAATACCGATGGGACGAATCTCATCGTCTGCCCTACCATCAGGGCGTTTGTTTTCTTTAATGATTTTTTTGCGAACGTACTGGTGGATAAACTTTTCAAATGCTAAATCCAGTTCTGCCACTCTTTCCTCAAAGGATAAGTCCAGCGTCAAATGCATCTCTTTCTGAAGGTCGGTTACCGCATTCTCACGCTGTTGTTTGTTGGCATTAAACAGCACATTCTCTATTTTCGGCTCCAGGAAAGAGTTCACAGCCTCTTTGGCATCATCACTGCAGACAGGATCGGCTACCATCAGTTTTGTTTGGAGTTGCGGGAATTGCTGAAGAATTTCTTTTTGCCAATCGATAAAAACCTGGTTTCTGGTATTCGCAAATTCAAACGCTTCCACTAATAATTCTTCCGGAATCTCTTTCGATCCTGCTTCAACCATCACGATCGACTTCTCAGTTTTCGCAACTACCAGGTCGAGTATGCTTTCAGCTTCCATAGAAACCGATGGATTCAATATAAATTTTCCCTGGCTATTGCCTATACGTACTGAAGAAACCGGCCCGTCAAAAGGAATCTCGGAAATACAGAGTGCCAAAGAAGCCGCCTGTGTTGCAATCATATCCGGTTGGTTGATGCCATCAGAAGACAGAACCATCGCCACGATCTGCACTTCATTGCGCAGATGTTTCGGGAATAAAGGACGAAGCGGTCTGTCTAATAAACGGGATTTCAGGATTTCAAAATCAGAAGGCTTCCCCCCCCGTTTAAAAAACCCCCCCGGTATTTTACCTGCTGCATACATCTTCTCCAAATAATCCACTGTTAGCGGGAAAAAATCGATATCCGGCTTAGCTTCCGATGAAATTGTCGCCGAGACCAAAACCATAGTTTCACCGGCGGTAGCCAAAACCGCTCCGCTTGCTTGTTTTGCTAGTTTACCGATATTGAGGGTATAGCGAATACCATCAATCTCTTTTTCAAAAGTCCACTCTTTTTGTACATTCATTAGCTGGTTTTCCTTTTATCCACGAATATTCAAACGTGTGATTACCTCACTATAACGAGTCATATCTGCTTTTTTCAAGTATCGAAGCAGTCGTTTTCTCTGCCCGACCATTTTCAGCAATCCACGTCTTGAACTATGATCGTGTTTGTTGGTTAATAAATGATCGGATAAGCCTTTGATTCTTTTGGTAAGAATAGCGATCTGAACCTCAGGTGATCCCGTGTCGTTCTCATGTAAGTGAAATTCATTAATTAATTCTAATTTTTCCTCTTTATTCAACATTAAAGTCCTCCTTAAAGATAATTCCTAAAACATAGATAGCGTTGAGGAAAACGCATAACCAAGTTAAAGGCAACTTCATACGAAGTAATAGTATAAGAGAGATTTTCTGAAAATAAAGTCTCCAGCTATTTCTTTATTCGTTTCCTTCCGTTTTAATGTTTCCCAGAACCAATCTTCGCAGAATATCCGTATTTTCAATAAAGTCATCAAATCTTTTTTTGGGGGTTTCGATAATAAAAGCCTGTTGATGGTCAAACAAAGAGATAAAAGCACCGAGGGAACCCAGTCCAATACATCCTTTTCCCAGATGTTCATGCCAGTCTAAGTGACTGTTTGGTGGCATTTTTGAGTCATTGATGTGAAGAACAGTAGTGTGCTGAAACAGGAACGGATAGGTAGTTTTTAAATCAAGGGCTTCTTCTTTGTCCTGAAATCGAAATCCA